>WFZT01000229.1 GCA_015489415.1 Caldifarciminota bacterium
TATCCTTCCTCGATCCGTGTATCTGCCCTTTGTTTTGCCTATAGAGTACTTTCTGTCAGCTTCTCTTACACGCATTATAAATTCTTCGAGGAATTCATTTTCTGGCGTCTTTGGATTTGGGTCCCTCTTTGCCCAGAATTTCTTGAGAAATAGATAGCGGCCACGCTCATCCTTGATTTTTTTGTATTCCTTCAGCTCCTGCGGAGTCGCAATGTAGTCTATAAAAGAAATGTAGTCCATAAGCTGTGGAGGTATCTGCTTTTCACCAAACGTGTAATAGAACGGGATGCTTTTCTTAAGGTGCCTGTTGTGTGTGATATCTGCAAAATCGAGTACAAGATTATAGCTCCCCTCGTCTTTCAGTCCTTCAAGCAGGATGGCCCCGATTCCCACATGCTTTCCCCTGAATTTGATTATCTCAGGTTTGTTCCTTAAAAGGGGCTTGCCATCCTCGGAGAAAATCAGGCTGTTGAGAACAACGGTTGCACTCTCCGGCGAGTATATCTCATAGGTGTAAAGAAGTGTGTCCTTCTCTGGACTGTAGGTTCTTACCGGGTTTGGTATGAACGATAGTCCGTATTTGAAAAAGTTAGGAATTGTATCTTTCTTAACATCCCAAAGGAATTCCACATCGGACACGGCAAGGGACGTATCCGGTACGGCTTTGATAACAACCGTGGTGTCAACTTCTCCCTTATTGTTGTTATTCAAATCAGTGATGGTGAATTTTAGATGGTATGTTCCAGGAGCAAGCAGAATGCTTATCTGGTCAATCAGATAATTTCTGCCTCTTCTCTTTCCAAGTTCCTGTGTCCATTTCTGCTTTACAGGTTTCTTTCCCTTTGTTTCGAGCCTGAAGTCGTAGGAGAGTTTTTTAACAGCACTCGTGTCGAGAGTGGATAGGTCGATTAGATAGTAGAGCTCAAAACGTTCGATCTCGGGCGTGATTTTAAAAGTTGCCGTATCGAGATAGAATTTCACAGGCCCCTTACTGGTAATAACCGAGGGTGAGTGTGGAAAGCTAATCAATCCTGTCAAAAAGATCAGCTGGGTAATAAAGTTCATAGTCTCCAAAGCCTCCTCTATCAACAAAAATTACCACGAGGTTTTGGTCATAATAATACCATACCTGGTATGGAACTGCATTAAGTTCAAAGGGATGTGTATCTATTTCATCGGGTGGCCCTAATTTAATATAAACATGCCCCCTATCGGTGAGGCTGCCAAGCATTTTCCCGACAGAGAAATGTTTATTCGCATATGTCACTCTTTCCACAAATTCTTCCTCAAGCTCGTTTTCCGGAGTTCCAGGCGTGGGATCGTGTTTCTTCCAGAACTCCTTCCACAACTTCATCTTCTCAGAAGGAGGGGCATTCTCCAGCTTTTTGACCTCACTGTATGGGGCAATGTAGGTCAGGGCGGGGATGTAATCGTCGAGATTGCCCACGAGAACACTTCCCCCTTTTCTATAAATGAAAATCGCACGGCGTTTAAAAGATTTCTGGTTGTCAAATTTTACCTCAAATCCTGCCACATACTCTCCTCTGCTCAGCGTATCTGGCATTATAAAAGATATGATGAATGCACCATCCTCTACCCTTCTGATTTCAGGAGTGAGCACCACTCCCTTTACCTTCACGTCAAATCCTTTCTCTTCCTGATAGAGTTTTACAACTGCATCAATGCGGCTAATTTCCGGGATGGTCTTAAACTTAAACGAGATGGTGTCCGAAGAATAAATAGGGCTGGAGAGTTTATTTCCGTGAACTGGTATAGGGTCACTCAAGCACAAGCCACCTTCGCAATAATCTTTTAGATTTTTCTTAAACTCTTCCTCTATGACATCCTCACCTGTGCGGGGGTTGTCTATTTTTACCTTGACTTTCCAGTTTTTGAATTTTCGCACGGTGAAGCTATCAACCTTGATCAATGGCGATGGGGTGGATGTGTCCACTTTAACATACCAGAAATTACCGTAAATGACATTTCTCTTTGCCTTAACCTCCACTGCGATTTCTGCTGTTCCATGCCCTTTCAGGGTTATAAATTTTGAAGGTCGCAGGTATGTGATGAGATAAACGTTGAAATTCGCCGTATCTCTGGGAGACATGTAAAGATACACGTGGGGCTTTAAGAGGGAAATTAATAAGAGAAATAGCAACTAAACCACCCCCATCTGCCGTGCCATTTCTTCGAGCCTTCTAATGCGGTCCTCTATTGGTGGATGCGTTGAAAAGAGTGCTGCAAGGCCACCACCTTTGAAAGGATTTACTATGAAGAGATGGGCCGTTGCAGGGTTGGCCGACTGCAAAGGTATCCTTGATGCTCCATAAGCGAGCTTTTTGAGTGCACTTGCGAGGGCAAGAGGGTCTCTCGAAATTTTGGCTCCTGTGGCATCAGCAAGGTACTCCCTTGACCTTGAGATGGCAAGCTGAATGATCATGGCTGCTATGGGGGCGAGGATAGAAATGAGCAGGGCAACAAGAATGTTCCCTCCTCTATCGTCATCATCTCCGAAACCACCAAGGAATGCAGCCCATCTTGCCATGTATGCAAGATAGGTTATTGCTCCAGCAATAGTAGCCGTTACGGACATAATGAGAATGTCCCTGTTTTTAATATGGGACAGCTCGTGCGATAGTACACCTCTAAGCTCACGCTCATCAAGTAATTTGAGAATGCCCGTTGTCACAGCCACGGCTGCATGACCGGGCCCTCTACCAGTGGCAAAAGCGTTTGGGTGGTCGGTGGGGATTATGTAGACTCTGGGTTTTGGGATTCCTGCCGCGTGTGCGAGCTCTTCTACAATGGCGTGCAGCCTCGGTGCCTCTCTTGGACTGACCTCCTTTGCCCTGTACATGGCAAGCACGATTTTGTCACTCCACCAGTACGACGCAAAATTCATTACCCCGGCAAAAATCAGGGCAATAAGCATTCCACTCCTTCCACCCAGCAGGTCACCAAGCCAGATAAAGAGGATTGTTAAAAGCGTCAGCAAAATGTAAGTTTTCAGCTTTGACATGGAAACACCTCCATTGATTTTCTGTAATTAATATGAGGGCTCAATGCGGTTGTCAAGACCTGAAATTTGGTAAATAATTTGCCAAAAAGGAGGACCTTCTATGGCCAAGTACAGGATTGCACTATTACCTGGAGATGGAATTGGTAAAGATGTCATGGATGCAGCAGAAATTGTGCTTCAAAAAATAAATCTTGATGCCGAGTACGTTTACGGAGATATTGGCTGGGAATTCTGGAAAAAAGAGGGAAATCCTTTACCTGATAGAACCCTTGAGCTTTTGAGAAACTCCACATGTGCACTCTTTGGAGCTATCACTTCCAAACCCAAAGAGGAGGCACAGAAGGAGCTTGCCCCTGAGCTACAGGGAAAGGGGTACGAATATTTCAGTCCTATTGTTAGACTCAGACAGGAGTTTGACCTTTATGTAAATTTGAGACCTGCAAGGGCGTTCAAAGGTAATCCGCTAAACTACAGGGACGATATTGACCTTGTAATTTTCCGTGAAAATACAGAAGGAATGTACGCTGGTGTAGAATTCTATCCACTTCCTCAGGAGGTAAAGGATGTCCTTTTAAAATACAGCCCCAAGATGAAGAGATTTGCCGACGTTCCAAATGACGAAATTGCCATATCCACGAGGATAATGACAAAGAAGGGTTGCTACAGAATTGTAAAAGCAGCCTTTGAGTACGCGAAAAAGCACAACCGTAAGTCTGTTACTCTTGTAGAGAAACCCAACGTTTTAAGGGAAACCGGTGGCCTTATGCTGAGAATTGCCCGTGAGATCGCTAAGGAGTACCCGGAGATTGAATACAGAGAGGCCAATGTGGATGCCATGGCGATGTGGCTTGTAAAGAATCCGCAGGATTATGATGTGCTTGTTGCCGAAAATCTCTTTGGTGACATCATTTCAGACCTTGCGGCACAGCTTGTGGGTGGACTTGGCTTTGCATCCAGTGGGAATATTGGAGATAATTTTGCCGTTTTTGAGCCAACCCACGGCTCTGCACCCAAATATGCAGGCCAATATAAGGTCAACCCCATGGCCATGCTTCTTGCTGTAAAACTTATGCTCGACTGGCTTGGCGAGCACGGGAAGGCAAAGAGATTGGAGAACGCGATAGCTGAAGTTATAGCGGAAGGAAAAGTAAAAACTTACGACATGGGAGGGAACTCCTCGACCCTCGATGTGGCGAGGGCTGTGGCGGAGAGAATCTGAATCCTTGAATGCGAAAACTGCCTAAAAATATCGTCTATCTCGGTTGGGTGAGTTTCTTTACGGACTTCTCCACCGAGATGATTTATCCCCTGATACCGGCCTTCCTCACCGCTGTTTTGGGTGTAGGAGCAGAAGTTCTGGGAATAATTGAAGGGATAGCTGAAGCGACAGCAAGCATCCTGAAAGCCCTTTCAGGTGCCCTCTCCGATAGATATTCAAAGCGTAAGCCCCTTGTTATAGCTGGCTACTCACTTTCAGCCATTGCCAAGCCCTTTATCGGCATTGCAAGTGTCTGGCAGCATGTTCTGGTCGCACGATTTGCGGATAGAATGGGGAAGGGGATAAGGACCTCACCACGAGATGCTTTGATTTCCGAGTCAGTCCCAGATGACCAGAGAGGGCAGGCCTTCGGTTTTCATAGGACAATGGATACCCTCGGAGCGGTTGCAGGCCCGCTCACCGCATTCCTGCTTCTAAGTCTACTTGTTCCTCACTGGGGGATAAAGCTTACCTACCGCTTCATTTTCCTCTTCTCCATTGTACCCGGTGCACTTGCAGTGCTCGTTCTCCTCAAAGTGAGAGAGAAACCTCGAGTGGTGAAATCTGTGCGGCAAAATATATTAAAAAACTACTCAATGCTGCCGCTTTCCTTCTGGCTTTTCCTTCTTGTTATGGTGATTTTCTCGCTTGGCAACTCCTCAGACACATTTATACTTTTGATGGTGAAGGAGAGAGGCATTTCCGTGCGTTCAATCATGCTCCTCTACATGCTTTTTAACATCGTTTACGCTTCGATCTCAACCCCGGTGGGCATTGTCTCGGATAAAATTGGCAGAAGGATTACTCTTCTCATTGCGTTCCTCCTCTACTCTATCACCTATTTCGGGATCACGAGGATATCCACCACCCTTCACGTGATTCTCATTTTTATCCTTTACGGCATCTTTTACGGATTCTTCGAGGGCAGTTCAAGGGCATTTGTAACCGACCTTTTAGGTGACTCTGAGCTCAAGGGCACAGCCTACGGTGTTTACCACATGGCAATTGGACTCACCCTGCTACCGGCGAATTTCATAGCCGGTATCCTCTGGAAAACCATTTCCCCGGCAGCTACTTTTTATTTCGGCGGTTCTTTTGCTATACTTTCATTTATCCTGCTACTGGGAGGTGCACCATGGATAAACCCGAGGAGAAACTTAAAGAAGAGCTAAAAGTTGAAGAATTACTTTCTTTAACCCTTGTCCAGCTTATTGCCAAGGCCTGGTCCTATCTTGGCTTGGTCTCCCATCCAGAGACCGGCAAAATAAAAGCCGACCTTGATCAGGCAAAACTGGCAATAGATTCCATTGAAGCGATTTATCCGCTTATAAAGGACAAACTTCCTGAAGAGGACAGAAAAGGAGTGGAGCTTGAGCTGACCAATCTCAGGCTTAATTACGTTAAACAAAGGAGTGGAAAATGAAACGTGCCCTCATTTCAGTTAGCAAAAAAACGAAGAAGGTCCTCGAGCTTGCCCAGACTCTGGAGAATCTGGGATGGGAAATACTCTCCACGGGCGGAACTGCAAACTTCCTGAAATCTCAAGGAGTTAACGTGAAATTGGTTGAGGAAGTTACAGGTTTCCCCTCCATCATGGATGGCCGCGTAAAAACCCTTCACCCGGCAATTTTTGCAGGCATTTTGTATGACAGGGAAAATGAAACCCACAGAGAAGACCTCTCAAAGGTCAACGCGATCCCCATTGACCTTGTATTCGTGAATTTTTACCCCTTTGAGGAGGTAGTGAAACGGGAGGATGCGGGAATAGATGAAATAGTCGAAAATATTGATATCGGTGGTCCCTCCTTAATTCGCGCATCTGCTAAAAATTTTAAATTTGTAACCGTGTTAGTGGATGAAGAGGATATTCCATTAGTGCTCGAAGAGTTAAAAGAGCTTGGAGAAACGACGATTGATACAAGACGTAAGCTTGCAGTAAAGGCCTTTGCCAGGACGTCTATCTATGACAGCGTGGTTTACAATACATTCCTGGGCCTTTTCATGGACAACGAGCTTCCGGAATTTTTCATTAATGCTGGCAAACTGGAGCAACCCCTGAGATACGGAGAGAACCCTCACCAGAGGGCTGCTCTCTATAAAAATGTTCAGACCGGGTATATTTTAAATAAAATTGAAAAACTCTGGGGTAAAGAGCTTTCTTACAACAATTTTGTGGACTTTTTCGCAGGTTTTGAGCTAATACAGGAGTTCAATAAACCCACCGCTGTGATTCTGAAGCACACAAATCCCTGTGGAGTTGCCACAAGAGAGGATATTTACGAGGCCTATGTTGAAGCCCTCAGTGCTGACCCGGTATCGGCCTTTGGCGGTATTGTCTTATTAAACAGAGAGGTGAGGGAAGAGCTTGCTTTTAAGCTGAATGAGCATTTCCTTGAGATTGTTGCTGCCCCTTCTTTTAGTGAGAAGGCACTGGAAATCCTCAAGAAGAAAAAGAACAGACGCATCATAAAGTATTTAGAAGTTGATACTGAAAACATTGAGTTTAAATCCATTCCGGGTGGCATTCTCCTTCAGGAGAAGGATAAAATTTTGATGGAAAGGGAGAAGCTGGAAGTTGTGTCAGGTGAGCTCACCCAGGATGTCCTTGAGGAGCTTCTTTTTGCCTTCAAGGTGGTGAAGCACGTAAAATCCAATGCCATTGTTGTGAGCAAAAATCATAAAACCATTGGAATTGGCGCTGGACAGATGAACAGGGTGCAGGCGGCAGAAATAGCCCTCAAAGCTGCCGGAGATGAGGCAAAGGGTGCGGTTCTTGCGTCCGATGCCTTCTTCCCCTTCAGGGATTCGGTGGACCTTGCGGCAGAGCACGGGATAAAGGCCATTATCCAGCCCGGAGGGTCTGTGAGAGACAGAGAAGTTATAGAGGCTGCAAGGGAACATGGGATAATCATGGTCTTCACCCACATGAGACACTTCAGGCACTGATGCTTGAAATTGACGGTTCATTTGGAGAGGGCGGTGGGCAGATTCTCAGGACGGCTCTGTTTCTTTCCTTAATTACGAAAACACCGTTTAAGATCAAAAACATCAGGAAAACCCGGAAAAAGCCCGGGCTGAAAAGGCAGCATCTGAGCATTATAGAGGCACTTGGTAAAATTACCCGATCAAAAACGGTGGGAGATAGTCTCGGCAGCACAGAACTCCTATTTTATCCCGGTGAGATAGTTGGTGGAAACCTTGAAATCGATATAAAGACTGCAGGCAGTATTTCACTTTTTCTTCAAACCATATTGCCGGTGCTTGCCTTCGCAAAAGGACCGTCTAAAATCACAATTATTGGTGGAACAGATGTGCCGGGTGGTATGACCATTGATTACTTGCGATACGTTTATCTTGAATTTTTCCGAAGATTTACCCGCAGAGTCTATATTGAAGTGAAAAGACGGGGCTATTATCCTGCTGGAGGTGGAATAGTTGAAGTTGGGGTGGAGCCGGGATTTAAAAATCTTGAAAAGGCGAAAGAGAAAGTTGAGAGCTACCGGCTTGGCTCGCGAGGGACTCTTAAGAGGATGAGAATAATCTCGGTTGCTTCAGGTAAGCTGAAGAGGCGAAAGGTTGCAGAAAGGCAGGTCAGTGGGGTACTTTCGGCTATTGGAAGCCTTGAGAAACCTGAAATTGAGATAAGATACGAAGACAGCCTTACTCCGGGAACATCTGTTTTAATCCTGGCTGAATTCACGAAAACTGTTCTTGGTGCTGATAACATCGGGAAGCTTGGTGTCCCTGCTGAAAAGATTGGTAAAATGGCAGCAGAGGAGTTTCTTAAAGATTTGAACTCCGGTGCCACTGTGGATATTCACATGCAGGATAATCTGATCCCCTTCCTTGGTATTGCAGGAGGTGAATTCAGGGTTTCGACTCTGACAAAGCACACTGAGACAAATATCTGGGTCACAGAGAAGTTCCTCCCGGTTAAATTCTCAGTGAGGGGTTCTCTTGTAAGAGCACACGTTTAAGCTTACGGGTTTTTCCATTATGATATTAAAACGGAGGAAGAGATGTTTGAGGAAAAACTTTTTAAAACAGATAGGGAAGTTTTCGAGGCAATTCTAAATGAAACGAAGAGGCAGAGTGAGGGGCTTGAGCTCATTGCTTCTGAAAACTTCACATCTGACGCTGTTCTTGCTGCCCTCGGGAGCGTTCTTACCAACAAATATGCCGAGGGATATCCCGGGAAAAGGTACTATGGAGGATGTGAGTTCGTTGATGTTGTTGAAACTCTTGCTATAGAGCGGGCAAAGGCACTTTTTGGAGCGGAGCATGCGAATGTGCAGCCCCATTCCGGGTCTCAGGCGAATATGGCCGTATATTTCGCTGTTTTGAAGCCCGGGGACACCATTATGTCCATGGAGCTTACGTCCGGCGGACACCTATCCCACGGAAGCCGCGTGTCATTTTCGGGAAAGCTCTACAACGTGGTCTATTATGGCGTTGATAGAAAAACCGAAACTATAGACTTTGACACTCTTTATAAACTTGCGAAGGAACACAACCCCAGGCTCATTATCACCGGTTATTCGGCCTATCCGAGAAAAATTGATTTTGCAAAATTCAGGGAGATAGCGGATAGTGTTGGTGCATATCTGATGGCAGACATAGCCCATATTGCCGGTCTTGTTGTGGGGAAAGTTCACCCTGACCCCGTACCTTATGCGCATTTTGTTACTTCAACCACCCATAAGACCCTCAGAGGTCCACGCGGTGGCCTTATCTTGACAACGAAGGAATTTGCAAGAGCCATAGACAAGGCTGTTTTCCCGGGTATGCAGGGTGGGCCTCTTGAGCACGTTATCGCGGCAAAGGCAGTGGCCTTCAAAGAGGCCATGAAGCCTGAATTTGTCGAATATCAAAAAAGAATCGTGGAGAATGCCAAAACACTTGCAGAGACCCTGAAGGCTGAAGGCTTAAGGCTCGTTTCCGGTGGTACAGACAATCATTTGATGCTGGTGGATACGAAAAGCGTGGGAATGACAGGAAAAGTTGCAGAGGAGCTGCTGGCAGAGGTAAATATTACGGTCAATAAAAATACCATCCCCTATGACCCGGAAAAGCCCACTGTAACAAGTGGTATTCGTATTGGAGTGCCCGCTATCACCACAAGGGGCATGGGGAAGGATGAAATGGTCAGAATAGGTAGAATTATCGCATCTGTTCTTAAAAATCCCGATGATGAGGCTGTAAAAGAGAGGGCGCGCGACACGGTAAAAGAGCTTGTCGAAGCATTTCCCCTCTACCGTGAAAGAATTGAGGTAATGGAGAAACTAATGGAGATGCAGGGTTGAGCTTATCTGAGGACCTTATCAAAGAAAATCAAATAACCTGGAAGAGCCTTTTCACTCATCCCTTCGTGAGAGAGTTAGGCGAGGGGAGTCTGCCTGTAGAAAAGTACCTGTTTTTCATGAAAGAGGATTACTTTTACCTGAAGGAGTACTCGAGGGTGCTTGCCATTGCCTCAGCCAAGGCACCGGATAAGGATTTGCAGACGTTTTTTGCAGAATTCCTGCATTCAACCCTGACCTTTGAAATGGAGCTACACCGCAGAACATGCGAGTCCCTCGGCATCTCAAGAAATGAGCTTGAGATGCATCAGCCCACGGTGCTGACACTCTCCTACACGAATTTTCTCATTAAAACTGCCTACGAAGGTGATATTGTGGAAATACTCGCTTCGCTTTTTCCCTGTGAATACAGCTACTGGGAGATCGCAAAAAAGCTGAAGCAATCAGGGCTTCCAGAAAAAGAGATTTACAGAGATTGGATTCTTACTTACTCCTCAGAGGAGTTTGGTGGCCTTGCCCGGAAGCTTAAGAGTTTTCTTGACCGCTTTAGTGACTCGGTTAGTGGTAAGAAGTTTTCCAGATTGAATAAGGTCTTCAGGGAGAGTTTAAGGTTTGAACTTTATTTCTGGGAGAATGCCTACAGAGAGGGATTGATAAAGGACCTGTTTGAGAAGAGATGAAAATCGTTATCATCGGCGGCGGAATCGCTGGAATAACCCTCGCTTATCTTTTACGCAACCATGATGTTACCGTGATTGAAAAGGACTTTGTGGGTAGTGGAGAGACAGGCTACTCCACAGGAGTTTTCCCTATTGAAGAGGGTATCGAAGTGACCGACGATGGTGCCCACCTCCACTCTTCCCAAAAGTCGAAGACTTTCCAAGAGGCTAACCAGCCCCTCGAATTTTACCGTGCAGTGGAAGAATTTACTTTGAATTATTTCAAACCCGTGATTTTCGACCATAGAGATCTCTTAAATGGCTCGAGTGGCAAAAGTGTCTATGTGGATGGCTATAACTTTTGTTACTACACATCCATTGTTCTCGAGAAAAATGGGATGAATTTTGAGGTTATGAATGAGGCATTGAAGTTGATCGAGGAAAACGGCAGGGTGGTGAAGGTTGTGAGTAAGAGGGGTGAGTTTGCAGGTGATGTATTCATTGTAGCAGCCGGTGCATCAACACCTTTCATTACCAGGGCAGATGGGACCAGATTTTCCTGGATCAGGTCACTTTTATTGAAGCCCCACAGGCCTTTTGAGCCCCTGGTTCTCTACGATGAGGATTTTACCATAAAGCCAGAGGGTGAGAATAGAATTATCATCAGAGAAAACAGAGGCATTGAGGTTAATTTGAATGGAGATATTACCAATAAAACCCGGGGTGTGGATGAGGGATTTTACGAAAAGGTTTTTGAGTATCTTGAGAGAAGAGAAAGTTCATTTCTGGATTCGGATGTAGAAAGGGGATGGGCAACTATTTGCACGGAAACCACGGAGCCTGTAAAAAGACTAAAGTACAATCTTTACGCATTTTTTGGTTTTGGCTGCAGAGGCTTTGGACTTATTCCCATGCTGGCAAAAAATTTAAAGGAGGAGATAGAAAATGATAGACGATAAGTTCTTTGACCTTGAGCTCTACGGGATTTATAAAGCAGTCAACGAGAAAATAGGTGAGGAAACATGGGGAATCGTCTGGAGATCAGGTGAAATCGTGCTTGATGAAATCTGGAACGAGATAAACCCCGATAATTCAACCGATGTTTTCGAGGTTCTCAAGAATCTCGGTGATTATTTAGGAAGAGTCGGTTACGTTGACTACATAAAGGTGGAAAAATTATCTGACACCCGTGTGAAATACACCATGGGCAAACCCGTAATACTCCCGGGTGCCGAGAGGTTGATAAAAGAAGGCATGGTTCCTCCTCATATCTCAACCTCTCTAATGTTTGCTGCTTTAAAAAAGTTAGGATACAGGGCAGAAATGGTGGGAGAGCCCGAATTTTTACCGGGCGATATTGCGGTTGAAATCTGGGAAATCAAGCCTATTTAAGATTGAATGGAATAGAATGTAGAAGAAGTTATATACTTGACAATTCATAATTTAACAGCCAAGTTTAAATTGAAATGGGAAATATAAGTTTGGGGAGGGATAAAAATGACAGCTGAAATTGCAATAATGAATAAAGAAGCGGTTGCATTGGCAGCAGATAGTGCAGTAACAATGGTAGGTCCAAGTGGTGAAAAAGTATTTACGTCTGCAAATAAACTTTTTACCCTCAGTAAATTTCATCCTGTAGGTATAATGATTTACGGAAATGCATTATTTATGAACATGCCATGGGAAACGTTGATTAAAATTTATAGGGATAATTTGGGATCTAAATCTTTTGCTACAGTGAAGGAGTACGCTGATGATTTTTTAGATTTTTTATGTTCCGATGAAATTCATTCTGAAGAAGCCCAAAGCATTTATGTAGAAAGGACTATATATTCATATCTTAATTTTTTAAAAGGCCTTATTAAGAAAACAGTAGCGGATGAGTTGGAAAAGAAAGAAAAAATGTCTGAGGATGAAATTAAAAAAATATTAAAAGATATATTGCAGAGACAATATAAAATATGGGAAAATGCTGAGAATTCACCAAATATAGACAATACTGAAGAATTTCATAAGGATGTATTAGACAAACATAAAAAGTATATGGACTTGGCTATAAGTAATGTTTTGGAAAAACTACCTTTTTCCAATACTGATAGAAAGAAATTGCGGAATATTTTAGCTTTCTTATTTTATAAAATTCCAAGGGATATGAGATATTCTGGTGCTTCTGGAATAGTAATTGCTGGTTTCGGAGAAAAAGAAATTTTTCCTTCAATAGTTTCTTATGAATTGTATGGTGTATGGGGAAGAGTTTTGAAGTATAAGGTTGAATTAGAAACAAAAATAGATTTTAATACTGAGGCTGTTATTATCCCCTTTGCTCAGAAAGATATGGTGTATTTATTTATGGAGGGAGTTCATAAAGATTATTTATTAATAGAAGAGAGTTATCTTCGTGGATTTTTGGAGAGGTTTTTAGACTCAATTGTTGGAAGCATCAATGAAGAAATAAGAGTATTTAGTAAGATGAAAAGAATGAAAACAAAAATAATTGATTCCATATTGGAGGAATTCGGAAAGAATTTAATAGAGTACAGAAAAAGAAATTTTAGTGATCCTATCATGAATATTGTTGCAATTCTACCAAAATTGGAATTAGCTATGATGGCCGAAGCATTAATTAATTTAACTTCACTGAAAAGGAAGTGGAGCACAGAACGTGAAACAGTTGGAGGTCCCATTGATGTCGCTTTGATTAGTAAAGGCGATGGCTTTGTATGGATAAAGCGGAAGCACTACTTTAAACCAGAGTTAAATCCTCATTTTTTTAAAAAATATTTTAAGGAGGAGAAACAATGAAGAAACGATATATTAAAACATTAAGAGATTTTGAAAAACAATACCTACCAAAATCTTTCAGTGAAAATGAGAGGAAACACACTAATCCCAAGGAGATAGGGAGTCTATGGGCAAAAGACACTATGGATAAGTTGAGGAAAACCCTAAAAATTTTTAAAAGTTAAATGAATTAGTATTTTTTAGGCATCACCTACTTTTTTTAAAAATTTTAATAATCTCTTTGTATTTTTATCGCAATCGAAATCTTGAGACCATGTTAGGGCGTTATTGGATAGAGTTTCTCGTAATTTCTCATCTGTTAAAACACGAATGATTTCTTCTGCCAGTCTCTCTATATTCCCGTATGGATAAAGAATGCCAGTTCCTCCATTCTGTACAGAATCCCGGAGCCCTGGAGAATTTGCCGCTATCACTGGTGTTCCACAGGCATTTGCCTCAATTACTGTAAGCCCCCATCCTTCCTTTACTGATGGATTCACAACCACCCAGCTTTTATTTAGAATCTCAACTTTCTCCTCTTCTGAGACGAATCCGGTAAACTTGACTTCCAGCCCTTTTGCCAATTCCATTAGCTTCTTCCTGTAGGGTCCTTCACCAACTATCATAAGCCTCGCCTCAGGTACCCTTTGCTTTACTATTTTGAAGGCCTCAATCAGGTGGTCAATGGATTTGTATTTTGTGATCCTTCCGAGGTATGTTACAAGTGGATAGGGAGTTTTTGGAATACCGAGCAGGCGGTACTTATTTCTGTCAACACAGTTATAGATAATCTCGACCTGTTTTACTCCTCGTTTTCTGAGCTCATTTGCTGTGCTGGGTGAAACTGCGATAAAGGGAAGATTCCTTGCAATCTTAAAAAAGAGCGTTTCTGTGAGATAAACATAAAGGGCCATGGGGACTGGTACTTCGAGGAAGATGGATTTACCAAAAAGGTGATGGGCGATACCCACAAGTGGCTTTTTCTCAAGGAGGAGTGAGAAGAAGGGTATCTTGTTTATATCAAGGACAACCACGTCGAATTTTTCTCGATGAAATTTTCTCCAATAGACAAAGGGGAGGACAAAGTTGAAATAGTTTCTTCCACCCATCCTGTAAATTTTGATGCCGTCTATTGTTTCCTCTCGAGGGGCGTTTTTAAATCCAGAAGTGAGGAGTGTGACATCGTGCCCCATTTTAGCAATTCGACCAAAGAAATCATGTAGATGGACCTCCGCTCCACCTGCTCTAGGATTTTTTATATCCTGCCAGTTTATTACCAGAATTTTCATGGGCTTGAATTTTAATCTCACAAAGATTCGTGTGTCTATCCTTATCATATAAAAATTCTTCGGGAGGTTTTGAAATGCTTTTAACTCTGGTGATTTTAGCCGTGTTTAGTCCCACAAAACCCCTTGCCATTATGGGAACGGGAAGTGTTGCCAATGTGCTTTCGCCTACAGATACTGTTACAACTGATTATCTCAACATTCGCATAAACAGTGTGACGACCAATATTCAGAATGAAGAGCAGATTGTGATTAATCCAAGAGACTCGCTCAATATGGTCGCTGTGTGGCGAGATTTCCGACTTGGTTACAGACAGGTAGGTGTGGGATATACGCTGGATGGAGGGAACACCTGGCACGATACACTTTTTGCGGGAACACCTTATGCTTGGGACAGTGACCCTGCAATCACGGTAGATGACTCCGGGAATTTTTATGCAGTGGTGCTTTCCCTGCCATCGGATGCATCAACATCAGGAATTTTTGTCTTTAAATCTTCAGATGGCGGTGTCTCCTGGCAGGGACCATATACAGTGGTTGATGCTCATACTTCGGCTTTTGAAGACAAGGAGTGGATAACCTGTGATGCATCTCCATATTCACCATATCGAGGGAATCTGTACGTAGCGTGGACAAGATTTTACGACTATACAAATGGAGGAATTGATTTCACACGCTCCACAGA
>WFZT01000230.1 GCA_015489415.1 Caldifarciminota bacterium
CCTCTTATACAATCAAATTTTATCCCCTGTTTACAACTGAATTTCCTCAATCCACAGGCTTTAATCTCGCAAGAAAATGCCTCAAATACGGAGGTTCATAAACTATCTCAAGACCCTTTATATGCGCTTTTTCGTCCCTCAATTTCCTCATCACCTCGATCACATAATCCATGTGTGACCTCGTGTATACTCTCCTCGGGATGGCAAACCTTACAAATTCGTGCTCAACCTCCTTATCCTTGCCAAACATGAGTGACCCGATCTCAACGGCTCTTATCCCCCCTTCTAAATACAAAGCTACCACAAGGGCCTGGGCAGGGAAGTTCTCCTTTTTGATATGCGGCAAAAACCGAGAGGCCTCCACATAAACTGCATGTCCACCTGTTGGCCACATTACAGGGATTCCCGCCTTTTTAAACCCTTCGCCAAGGTATCTTACCTGCCTTACCCTGTACTCGAGATAGCTTTCGTCAAGAGATTCCATCAATCCCACAGCGATAGCCTCAAGGTCTCGCCCGGCAAGACCACCATAAGTGGGAAATCCCTCCCACAGTATAAGCATCTCCTTAAACTTCAGTGCAAGCCCTTCATCGTCCGTCGCAATATATCCACCAATATTCACAAGACCATCCTTTTTGGCACTCATGGTCACAATGTCCGCGTAAGAAAGTGTTTCCCTCACAATTTCATGTATGGATTTCTCCTCATAACCGGGCTCGTATTTTTTAACAAAATAACTGTTCTCAGACACTCTGCATGCATCAATATGAAGGAGTACCCCGTACTTTTTTGCAAGTTCGTGCACTTTTTTGATATTTCCAATAGAGACAGGCTGCCCTCCCTGTGTATTGTTGGTCACCGTCATCGTAATGAGCTTAACCCTATCACCTCTGGTTTTTAAAATTTCCTCTAACTTCTCAAGGTCAATGTCACCCTTAAACATTTCATCGGAAAATATATCCTTTGCCTTTGGTGATGGCAGGTCTATTACCTCTGCCCCCTGAAACTGGAAATTGGCCCGAGTTGTGTCAAAGAAGGTATTAGAAACTGCAACAAGCCCATCCTGGCCACTAAATAAAACATGCGCGATTATCTTTTCTGCAGCTCGCCCCTGATGAGTTGGTATCACGTATTTCTTGCCCGTGTATTTCATCACCGCCTCCTCAAATCGTTCAAAACTCGATGCCCCAGCATAGGATTCGTCCCCCTGCATGAGAGCTGCCCACTGAAACTGACTCATACTCCCCGTCCCCGAATCAGTCAGCAAATCTACGGTCACATACTTAGATTTTATGTTAAAAACATTATAGCCCGCCTCCTCCAGAATCTTTTTTCTTTCCTCTTTTGTCGTCAAATAAATGGGTTCAACTGACTTAATCTTAAAAGGCTCAAAGGGATAATCCATAAGTCACCTCCTTTTGTGAATTATCCAAAACGCTCAATTAAGAACGCCGATAATTTCGCTTATGGAATGAAAACCTTCTTTATCAAGGTATTTATTTAGCCCGTCGACTATTTTGAATGGTACTCGGGGATCAACAAAATTTGCCGTCCCGATCTGGACAGCCCGGGCACCAACAAAAAGAAACTGGAGTGCAGCATCGAGAGAATCAATTCCACCGATGGCAATGACAGGCACATCCACGGTTTGAACAAGTTTCCAGACGATGTAAAGGGCAACAGGCCTTATGGCAGGTCCAGAAAGTCCGCCAAATTTTCTGCTTATTGAAAATCTCTTCTCCCTCACATTGACGTGCATACCGAGCAATGTGTTAACGGCACTGATGGCATCAGCTCCCCCGTTAATAGCGGCTCTTGCCTCTTCCTCTATATCCACAAAATTTGGAGTTATCTTGACCCATAATGGTTTTCGTGTTTTCTTTCGAACTCCGCTGACAAGTTGTTCAAGCATCCCTGGATTTCTACCAAACTCCATTCCACCCTTCTCAACGTTGGGGCAGGAAACATTGAGCTCAATGGCATCAATCCCTTCAGCGTCATCGGCTATTTCCACAGCTTCAAGGTATTCTGCCTCCGTATCCCCTGAAATGTTGGCAATTACTCTGACACCCAATTCCTTAAGCTCTGGCAGTTTGGTTTTCACAAACTCCCTGATACCCATATTTTCAAGTCCAATGGAGTTAATGAGTCCACATGGGGTCTCAATCAGCCTCTGAGGTGGATTTCCCACTTTCGGCTTGATGGTTAATCCTTTGGAAACAATACCCCCAAGCTTTTCAAGAGGGAGCGAATCCTTCAGCTCGGTCCCATATCCAAAGGTGCCAGATGCTGTAAGAACAGGGTTTTTAAATTTAACTCCAGCGATTTCAATGGAAAGATCAGCCAATTTGAATCACTTCTCCCGCTCTGGTGGGTTTTGTTTTATCAGGGTATCTTTTGTAGAGCTCGGCAAAGGGGACGAGACCTGTGCAGTGAGAGAGTCGAAATTCTTCCACCTCGTACTCTTCAAGTTTTCTAAATAGTTCATGAAGTTTTTCGGGTGGGTATCCCGAGAGATGGGTGCCGCCGATAACAAGTCTAATCCTCCCCTCTCCAGTAATCCTGATCGCATAATCAATGGTATTGAGTAACCCGGAATGGCAGCATCCCACTACTATAACAAGTCCCTCATCTGTTTTAACGAAAAGAGAAGCGTCATCGGGGATGATATCCTCCATCATAAAGCCATCCACCTCAACCCTGAATCTTGGAGAGCGGCCTTCAAAGCCGAGGTCACGGGGAATTTCACCGGAGAACCAGACATCTTCAAAAATCTCAACAGGCTCCGTGGTAAAACGAAAATCGGCTCCGAGACCTTCAAGATACTGTTTTGACCAGTACATGCCGATGTAGGGGAGATTACCATCAGGGTCGAGGGCAAATCGGTTGGAGAAAATTTCGGGATGTGCGAAAATGGGGAGGGCGGGGTGGCGGAGCTTTAAAAGCTCCGCCACCCCGCCCGTATGATCATAATGCCCATGACTTATTACCCCAACATCAATCTCGTCTGCACTCACCCCAATCTGGGAAAAGTTAAATCTGAAAACTTCCGGTGTCTTCCCGAAATCAAAGATTATCCTCTTGCCATTATGCTCTACAAGGGCAGAAAATCCATGCTCTGCCCTGAAATCTCCACCAAAAACGTAATTATCTGTGATTACTCTGATGGTGGTGATGCTCATTGTTTTTCTTTTGCAGAACTCTCTTCGGTTTTGCAAAAATCATCCTTCCAGCATCTGTCTGCAAAACCGAAATCACGGAGCATTCAAGCTCCTCGCCAATATAATCCACGCCGTTCTCTACCACAACCATGGTGCCATCCTCAAGGTAACCGATACCCTGGTCTTCCTCTTTACCCTGTTTCAGGACTTTGACATGAATTATATCCCCAGGCACCAGGATAGGCTTAAGTTCCTTCGAGAGCTCGTTGATATTCAGAACCCGAACGCCCTCTATGTCAGCCAATTTTTTGAGGTTGTAGTCAATTGTCAGAATCTTTGCCTTTTTTCTCTTGGCAAGCTCAATAAGCTTGTGGTCAACCTCTTTGACTCTCGGCACGTCTTCAGATGAAATAATCAGGTGAAAATCTGGAAGCTGCTGCAATTCCTTCAAAACATCAAGCCCTCTTCTCCCTTTGGTCCTCTTTGCATGATCCTTAGCATCGGCAATATGCTGGAGTTCACGAAGAACAAACTTCGGAACAATCACCTCTCCCTCAAGAAATCCTGTTTTGGCAATGCCAAGGATACGGCCATCAATTATCACGCTCGTGTCAACAATTTTGGGTGGAACACGTCCCTTCGAGTATCCCTTTTTGTGATAAAAGATGTCCAAAAACTTAAGCTCATCTTTTTTGTGATAGGCAAAACTGCCAAAGAGATAAAGTATCAGGATGTTAAAAAGAATGTAAACATAAGGCTTGACGCTTGCAAGGATATCAATTTTTGTTACAAAGAAAGCCAGCAGGTTGGCCGTGACTAAAGCCACCGTAATACCTGCAAAAAGAGCAAGTACATCTCTTGACCTTTTTCTAACAATAAAATATTCGAGTCCCAGCAGAGCGGCTGCTGTGACAAGGCCTCCTATCAAGCCAACGAGCAAGCCATATCCAAGCCTGATTATTATCTCGGAAACAAGCACCGTGAATATAACAAAAAACAGCAATCTGATCGTCGTCAACCAACGCATAGTTGAATCGCCTCCTCTATATTTTTTACTTTTACTATTTCCAATTTGCTTCCCTGTAGCTTATGAGCGGTCACAGGAATATACGCCTTTTCTAAGCCAAGGCGTTCGGCTTCGTTGATCCTTCTATCAATGCCCTTTACGTGTCTGATCTCACCTCCCAGTCCAATTTCTCCAATAAAAATTGTTTTTGGTGGCAGTGGGACTCTGCGGAAGGCAGAAACAATGGACATCGCAATTCCCAGGTCGCCACCACTCTCCGTTATTTTCAGCCCTCCTGTTATGTTAACAAAAATATCGGAATTTCTCAAGGAGTAGCCCGTTATTATTTCGAGAACCGCAAGAATCATGGAGAGTCTGCGGGGGTCAAATCCCGTTGTATTTCGCTGAGGGACACCAAACGTGGATGGCGCAACAAGTGCCTGGACCTCCACAAGAAGGGGACGCACACCTTCAAGAAGTGCTATAACTGCCACGCCTATCCTTTTTTCATCTGAATGTGTGAGAAAGTGGGAGCTCGGATTGGTTACCTCGACAAGGCCATTTTCCTCCATCTCGAAAACACCAATTTCGTTGGTGGAGCCGAAACGGTTTTTTACGCTCCTCAGGATTCTAAGCCCCATCTGCCTTTCACCTTCAAGGTAAATTACGGCATCTACCATGTGCTCGAGCGTACGCGGGCCAGCGAGAGAGCCATCTTTCGTCACATGTCCCACGAGGAATGTTGCAATATTCCGGGATTTTGCAAGCCTCATAAATTCCGCCGCACACTCCCTCACCTGAGAAACAGAGCCAGGGGCAGAAGTTAAATCAGGATGATAAACAGTTTGAATGGAATCCACGAAAAGGATGTCTGGTGAAACCTCCTCAATCTGCTGGATAATGGTCTTCATCTCTGATTCGGCAAGTACGTAGATATTATCGCTTTCCACACCTAATCTTTTTGCACGGTCCCCTACCTGCTCAAGTGATTCCTCAGCTGTGACATACAGTATCTTCTTCCCGCTTTGAGCAAGTTTCCCTGCTATCTGAAGCAGGAGTGTGGATTTCCCAATTCCAGGGTCACCCCCAATGAGAATCAGTGAGCCAGGAACAATACCCCCACCGAGCACCCGGTCCACTTCACCGATGCCCACAGGGATTCTCTCCCTTCTGATGGACATAACTTCGGACAGTTTCTTAAGCTCGACACCACTTTTTTCAACAAGCCATCCCTTCTTACTGTCTTCAACTGGCACTTCGACAAATGAGTTCCATGCTCCACAGTTTGGACATTTGCCGAGCCATTTGGGGCTTTCATACCCGCAGTTGGAGCACACGAATTTTGTCTTTTTAGAAGATTTTGATCTGGACATACTTCTTCGGATGAGCCTTTATGTCTTCGAGGAGAGCCTTTAACGACCTCAGAGTAGAATCCATGGAATAGTAGAGGGAATCGTTTTGAATAAGTTTACCAAGTGTTCCTTCACTTTTTAGCATGACAATTGTGAGAGAATCGAGGTCAGTGATAAGTTTATTGAGGTTTTTAGATGTAGAATCAGCGCTTGCAATTGATTTTTTCACCTGAGGAGAGAGGTCTTTCA
Organism: Caldifarciminota bacterium; assembly: GCA_015489415.1. Lineage (GTDB taxonomy): Bacteria > Hydrothermota > Hydrothermia > B15-G9 > WFZT01 > WFZT01. The sequence goes on from WFZT01000230.1 coordinate 5,769, forward strand.
CAACACCCCTCAAATCCACCATGAGTCCAGTTAATGCGTCAATTAAACTGTCGGTTCTGTTTGAAGTTTCGACAATCTTCTCGGATGCCACCTTTAGCACTGATGAGGTCTGGCTCATAAGTTTAATACCATAGGCAATAACTGAATCTGACGAGGCGAGAAGCTCTCCCATCTCAGAAACCACCTCTCCCATGTCTTTTTGTGTGTGTCCAATAATTGTGGAATAATCGGGTAATGGAGGCCCATCGCCAAGGGTAAAGGAGAGTCTCATCTGACCTATGATTCCAAGACTTACCAGTGTTGCAGTGGCTCCCCTACGGAGTCTAATACCTTCGAGTCTGGCAACTATGATCACACTGTCCCCGTAAAGCTGAATGTCCTCGATCCTGCCTTTTGGCACCCCCATCACCGTTACAAGATCTCCCTTGTTTACCCACCCTATCTTCGAAAATTTAACCCGGTAAAAATGGTATTCCTTGCGAAACTGAAAGTTCCTGAGCCAATAATAACCCAGGATCAGGATAACGAGTCCCACAAGGATTGTGAGACCTACTTTTATTTTGACCTTTTTGTCATCCATAACTAATACCCGAAAGTCGCCTGGTAAATGCTACCGTGGCGGTTAATTACAAGGTTGAGGATACCCCTTTTCCTCGCCTTTTTCAATCCTTTAAAGATATCGGATTTTTTCTCAATCTTTACACCATTGATTGCAAGTAAAACATCCCCGCGCTGAAGACCTATACGGTCGGCAGCAGACCCGGGTTTTACCTTGAGTATCACAAGCCCTTCGCTTGTAGTGAGATTCAACCTGTGGATAAAGTAGGGGGTGATTTTCGCAACTGTGAGCCCGAGGTCCTTTATAAATTCACCTTTCTCAGAAATTTCAATTGCCACTGCTTTTACAGTGAATTCTTTTCCATCTCGGAATACCGTCATCCTCAGCGTATCACCTGGAACCAGAGCGTATGTGAAATCCTCCCAGTCACCAACGTTGTAAAGGTACCTGCCGTTGATTTTTTCAACAATGTCGCTTTCCTGAAGCCTTTTCTTTACAGGGCTCTCGGGGTCAATTGAGGAGATCAGGACACCGTAAAGTTTTTTATAACCAAGAGCTTTTTTAAGGTCAGGGGTAAGATTTTGAACATAGACACCTATGTAACCCTCTCGAACCTTACCGTATTTTATAAGCTCGCGGGCGATTTTCATTGCCGTATTGATAGGAATAGCAAACCCCATGCCCTCTGAACCGCCGGATTTGGAGAATATAAATGTATTTATTCCAATGACTTCCCCGAGACTGTTGACGAGGGGACCTCCGGAATTGCCCGGATTTATTGCAGCATCCGTTTGAATCATATCACGGTATAGCCTGTTTTGCTCCTGGACCTTGATAGTTCTGTGGACAGCAGAAATCACGCCGACGGTAACCGTTGGCTGGAGGTCCTCAAGAAGAAATCCAAGCGGATTTCCGATGGCAATTGCCCATTCTCCTATAAAAAGTGTATCGGAGTTACCAATGGGAGCCACCGGTAGATTCTTGCCTTCAATTTTAACCACAGCCACGTCCAGCTTTTCGCTTGCGCCGATGAGCTTTCCGTCAAAAGTGCGACCATCTGGGAGTGTAACTTTTATAATCTCTGCATTTTCCACAACGTGTTGATTTGTCAGAATGTATCCACGTTTATCAAAAATGATTCCGGACCCGAGGGATTTAACTTCTTCCTTGAAATACTCAGGTGGAAAGAAATCCCGCCAGAAATCTCCCCAGAAGGAGCCGGAAAACGGGCTTGCTGCCACCACCCTGTGAGATAGAACGGAAATGGAAACAACAGAGGGGCCCACTCTTTCAGCGGCCCTGACAATTGCCGTTCTCCTTGAATTTTCAAGATTTTCCGCAAAAGAAAAACCTAAAGCAAAAATCAATGAAAATACTAAGATTTTTCTCATAAAATCCCCCTGCTATTTCATTCTGTCCTTGACCTTCTCCCAGTCCTTTAGAAATCTTTCAATGCCAATGTCGGTTAAAGGATGTTTTACCATCTGTCTGAAAACCTTGGGGGGAATGGTTGCAATGGGAGCACCAAGGAGCGCGGCCTCTACCACGTGCATTGGATGCCTTATTGAGGCGACAATAACTTCTGTCTCGATATCGGGATAGTTATTAAAAATCTCCACAATTTGAGCCACAATTTCCATGCCATCGTTTGAAATATCGTCGAGTCGTCCAACAAAGGGAGAAATGTAATTTGCGCCCGCTCTTGCAGCAAGAAGTGCCTGTGAAGGTGAGAAAACGAGGGTAACGTTTGTTTTAATACCCTCACCTGAGAGCTGTTTTACCGCCTTCAAACCCTCGATACCGAATGGAATTTTAATGACTATATGCTCATGAATTTTTGCAAGCTCGCGCGCCTCCCTCACCATGCCCTCATGGTCTTGTGAAACCACTTCGGCAGAAACCGGACCTTTAACAATCTCACAAATTTCACGAAGAATATCATGGGGATGTCCTTCCTGCTTGGAAAGAAGAGTTGGGTTGGTTGTAGCTCCTTCCACTATACCCCAGCTGGCAATTTCTCTGATCTCTTTTAAGTCGGCAGTGTCGATGAATAACTTCATTTTTAACCTCCTGTGATTTAGTTTTTTAAGTATAAATCAAAACACACGAATAAAAATCCCGAAAAATTACGAAAAATCAAGCCCCAGAATTTTATGCTTAATAAGATTGTTCGAAAATCCCCCCTCCTAACCTTCCCCACGCACTTCGTGCGTGGGGAAGGAATTTCGAACCACGCTTGCTCCGTCCGTCTTTCATAAACCACGAGTTTACATTATAATAGAAACCGTCTTTTGAGGTTGACTTTGTAGATTTGTTGGAGTAATATAAGTTTCCCAATATTATGGAGGAGAATTATACTATGAAGACTTTTTTGCCGAAACCTGATCAAATTGAGAGAAGATGGCTGATAGTTGATGCTACAGACCAGAGTCTGGGGCGTCTTGCTTCAAAAATTGCCCTTCTGCTTCAGGGGAAGAGAAAGAGTATTTACACGCCCCATATCGACACAGGTGATTTTGTTATCGTGATTAATGCGGACAAAGTGAAGCTCACTGGTAAAAAGTGGGACCAGAAAGTGTATTACAGGCACTCGTTCTATCCTGGTGGGCTCAAGGCTCGGACGGCTCGTGAGATTTTCCAGAAGAATCCTGCTGCTCTTGTAAGACTCGCTGTCAGAAGGATGCTCCCCAAAAACAGGTTAGGAAGAAAAATGCTCAAGAGATTAAAGGTTTATACCGGCCCCGAGCATCCGCATCAGGCTCAGAAGCCGGAAGTCTTTGATATAAACAGCTTTAATTAGGAGGTAATTGATGGAGGGACCAAAAATCATTTTTGCAACAGGTTCCCGTAAAAGGGCAGTTGCCCGTATAAGACTAAAGGAAGGGGTCAAGCCCATCACAATAGTCAATGGAAAGGACCTAAAAACCTATTTCGGACGTGAGGACCTCATTATTCATGCCCTTGAGCCACTGAAGGTCACAGGGCTCGAAGGGAAATTTGCTGTGATCGCGAAAATCGAAGGTGGCGGTCTGTCAGGTCAGGCAGGTGCACTGAGACATGCTATTGCAAGAGCACTTTTCCAGTACGATGAAACTTTAAAACCTACGCTCAAAAAGTATGGTATGCTTTCCAGAGACCCAAGAGAAAAGGAGAGAATGAAGTATGGAAAGAGCAAGAGAAGAAAATCTCCACAATACTCCAAACGTTGATGCTCCACAGGATGAGGAGAAAAAGCCTGTAGAGAGCACTCCTGAAGAGAAAACAGAAGAGAAACCCAAGGCATCATCTATAAACGTTGACATTAAGGCGCTACTCGAGGCGGGTGTCCATTTTGGCCACAAGAAGAGAAGATGGAACCCCAAGATGAGACAGTACATATTCACCGAGAGACAGGGAATCCACATCATTGACCTCAGGAAAACCCTCGAGATGCTTGAAAAGGCCTACGACAAGGTGAGAGAGGTTGCCGCCAATGACGGGAAGATACTTTTCGTTTGCACAAAGAAACAGGGCAAGGACGTTGTGAGAGAAGAGGCCGAAAGATGCGGTGCATTTTACATTGTGGAAAGGTGGCTTGGCGGATTACTCACCAACTTCGAGACTATCAAGACACGCATTGAGAGGATGAAGGACCTCGAAAGGATGATGGAGGATGGCAGGATTGAGCAGTATCCAAAAAAGGAAAGGGTAAAGCTGGAAAAGGAACTTGAAAAACTGAGGAAAGTGCTCGGTGGAATCAAGGACATGGATACCCTGCCAGACCTTATTTATATTGTCGATGTTATAAACGAAGATATTGCTGTTAAAGAAGCAAGAAAACTGGGAATTCCCATTGTTGCCCTCGTTGATACCAACGGTGACCCTGAGATCATAGATTACCCTATTCCGGGTAACGATGATGCTATTCGGTCAATCAAGTTGATCACAAAGACCATTGCCGATGCAGTGATTGAGGGCAAGCAGGGCAAGGATTTCCTTGTTAAAGAAAAAGAATTTGAGGGAAAGGAGGCAGTTTAAAAATGGCAGTTGATGCTAAACTTGTTAAGGAATTAAGAGAGATTACAGGCGCCGGATTCATGGATTGTAAAAAGGCACTTGAGAAAACCGGCGGAGACATTGAGAAAGCTATTGAAGAGCTTAAAAAGATGGGAGCCGCAAAGGCCGAGAAAAGGATTGCCAAAGAGGCCAAAGAGGGGATCGTCGAGGCATATATACACCCAGGCGCAAAGCTTGGCGTGCTTGTTGAAGTAAACTGTGAGACGGACTTTGTGGCACGCACAGATGAATTCAAACAGCTTGCCCATGACATTGCTATGCAGATTGCGGCAGCCGCTCCCATTGCAGTAAGAAGAGAGGATATTCCAGAGAGCGTGATTGAAAAAGAAAAGGAAATTTATCGCGCTCAGCTTGAGAAGGAGAACAAACCTCCTCACGTTATCGAGAAAATCATTGAAGGAAAGCTTGAGAAGTTCTTTGAGGAAAACGTTTTACTCGAGCAACCTTTTATTAAAGACCCATCCAAAACGGTGGGGGACCTCATTAAAGAGTATATCGCAAAGATAGGCGAGAACATTAAAGTTCGCAGATTTGCGAGGTTCAGGGTTGGAGAAGAGTGAGCCAGCTTATAGACGAATTCTTTTAAAGATTTCGGGAGAAATTTTATCCGGTGAGCAGGGGGGCTCGTTTTCTCCCGATATTTTAGAATATATCGTTAAAGAGGTCGAAAAAGTCCACAAATTAGGAGTTGAAGTTTCACTTGTTGTAGGCGGGGGAAATATTATCCGTGGTGTTAACAGTGACAGGATGGGGCTTGATAGGATTTCTGCGGATTTTATGGGGATGCTCGGAACCATCATCAATTCCATTGCCCTCAAGAGTGTATTTCAAAAACACGGCATAAAGGCTGAGGTCTTTTCTGCAATTCCCGTTGGGGCAATCGTATCACCTCATGACGCCCACAGGGCAGTGGAAACCCTGAAAATTGGGAAGGTGGTCATATTCTCAGGTGGAACGGGAAACCCTTACTTTTCCACAGATTCATCCGCAGCACTGAGAGCAATAGAGATAAAAGCCGATGTCCTGCTTAAGGGGACAAAAGTAGATGGGGTATACACCGCAGACCCAGAGAAAGACAAAAATGCCAGAAAAATTGATGAACTCACCTTTGACGAAATGGTTTTAAGAAATCTCAGAGTCATGGATATGACTGCCGCTACCCTCTGTCGCGACAACGGGATGAAAGTTGTAGTTTTTAACCTTCTTGAGGAGGATTCAGTCTATAGAGTCGTTTCAGGTGAAAGAATAGGAACCCTGATCAAGGGATAGACTGGATAATTCGCATCAAAACCACGATTCTATGAATCAAAAGGAGGAGAGGCTATGGCTGACTTAAATGAAGTTTATAAAGATGTTGAAAGCCGCATGAAAAAGAGTGTAGAAAACTTCAAGGTTGAGATAGCACGTATTAGAACAGGTCGCGCAAGCCCTGCTATTTTCGAAGGCATTAAAGTCGAGTACTACGGCACGCAGGTTCCAATCAACCAGGTCGCAAGCATCGTCGCTCCTGAGGCAAGACTCATCGTCATTCAGCCCTGGGACAAGACTGCCATTGGAGAAATTGAAAAGGCGATCCGCAAGTCAGGACTCGGACTTAACCCACAGAGTGATGGGAACGTTATCAGAGTTGTAATTCCACCTCTTTCTGAAGAGAGGCGTCAGGACCTTATCAAGCTGGTCAGGAAACTCGCAGAAGAGGCGAGGGTTGCCATCAGAAATATCCGTCGTGATGGCATTGATAAGGTGAAAGCCCTGGAGAAAAACAAAGAAATCTCCGAGGATGAAAGGAAAAAGGCCGAGGAGAAGATTCAGGACATCACCGATGATAACATTGAAGAGGTTAACAAGATTCTCAAGGCCAAGGAGAAGGAGATATTAGAAGATTAGATGAAAATTCCCCGTCACATTGCTATCATAATGGATGGAAACGGCAGATGGGCGAAAAGACGCGGTTTACCGAGAATCTTTGGCCATCGAGCTGGAATTGAATCTGTTCGGGATGTTGTTCGCACCTGCTCTGACCTCGGCGTCGAATACCTGACCCTCTACACATTTTCGAGCGAGAACTGGAGGAGACCAAGTGATGAGGTACAGGCTCTCATGTCCATGCTGAAAAGAATGCTGAAGAAAGAAGTAGATGACCTGAATCGCAGAAATGTGCGAATCAAAGCCATTGGCAGGATTAAAAGACTCCCCGAAGATGTCCAGGAAGAGCTTGAGAAGGCAATCGAGAAGACGAAAAACAATACTGGTTTAAAGCTCTATCTTGCTCTCTCCTACGGAGGCAGGGCCGAAATTATTGACGCCTTTAAGAAGGCCTACCAGAAAATCAGCAGCGGGGAACTCACAATTGATGACCTTAATGAGGAGAATTTTTACCAGTTCCTGTACGACCCAGAGCTACCTGACCCGGACCTGCTCATTCGAACCAGTGGTGAGATGAGAATATCAAACTTTCTCCTCTGGCAGATTGCCTATACAGAAATCTATATAACTCCCACCCTGTGGCCAGACTTCAGGAAGGATGACCTTCTCGAGGCAATTGAGGATTTCAGTCGCAGGGAGAGGAGATTCGGTGGAGTGACCACAATTGACTGAGCTTCAAAAGAGAGTCATTACCGGCGCTATCCTCATTCCAATAGTGCTTGGTGCACTGATATTGGGTGGTTACTACTTTCTCGCTTTTATTGTCATTTTCCTAACAGGCGGAATTGTAGAATTTTTGAGGATAAGAACCATTCATCATCGCCTCCTTCTTCCACTTGCCCTCGGTACACTAATTCCATTCATGATACTAATCTCTATACCCGGCATTCCTCTGATCTATCCAGTGTTGCTTGTAATTTTTCTCCCATGGATCATCTATCCATTCTATTACGTGAGAGGCGTGGGCATAGGAGTTTATTTCTCACTGTTTTTTGAAGTACTTCTCCTATCTTTTGCTGGGTTTTCTATTTTTAAGGCACGAGAATACGGATTCTGGGTATCTCTCTATTTCTTTGTCACCATCTGGTA
>WFZT01000231.1 GCA_015489415.1 Caldifarciminota bacterium
GAAAATATGTTCGACGAGGTTCTTTTCCTGAAGAAAGGTGTAACCATCCTCTATGGCCCGGCAGACAAGCTCAGGGAAGAGTATGGAAAATCGATAGAGGACATTTTCAAGGAGGTCTACCATGAATATTCCTAAGCTTCTTTCTAAAGAATTAAAGGGGTTGAGGCTCCATTTCCTTGTGGTTCTCTCAGTAAATTTCCTCCTGATGGCCTACTTCAGGGGGAAAATCGGCTCACCCGGTTCATTTCTTGCATTCTCCTCGATCCCCTTCACCATCCTTTACGTGGCCATATTCATTCAGGGCTATCATGTGATTAAAAAGGAGTTTGACAGCGGAACAATTTACTTTCTTCTACAACTTCCCGTATCTCTGGAGGAGGTTCTTTTTTCAAAGTTTTTAGCTGTTTTTATTGAAGGCTTCCTTCTTGCATTCCTAACATCCATTATTACTGCGGTTTTCATTACATCATATCATCAGGTCCCATCATTTCCGGCTGCTCAAACCTTTAAACTTGCAGTCCTGAGCGGGCTTGTGACTTTCCCGGTTCTTACCGTTTTTTATCCTGCATTTTCCGTCAAAACAGTGGCAAGACGCTCAAGCGGATTCCTTGCTTTTCTTACGGCTATCGTTACCCTTTACATAGACCATTTGATCTATCAGATACTTTCGCCTCTAAAAGGCATTACCCTGAACTTTGCCTCTTATCACGTGGAGGGTATTTTTGTCAATGTCACCGTTTCGCTTCAGATTTTAGTTTTTTACGCAATTATTGGCATCGCATCGCTATTTGGGGGTATATGGGCTATTAAAAAATTTAATAGCCTATAGGAGGTGAATTATGAGAAAGTGGGCACTTTTGTTGATTCCCGTTTTCCTTGCGGGATGTGTAAACATCAAGATAGACACAGATTCCATGGCTAAAGTGGGAGACACTAAGATTCCGAAGGACGCAAAGCCGACAACATCCAGAAATATAGTTTTCAAAATTCCGGGTAAGCCGGCCAATTTCAAGATTGAACTCAAAAATGTTACAGGGGACATTCACGTATTCAAGGCTAAAGGCAAAGATATCCGTGTCGAGCTCAGCTACCCAGAAAAAGCACTCGATTACCTGAAAATTTATGAGTACAGAAGGAGCGATGAGGCCGGGATTCTCGTTCGAAAAAAATCAAAGTTTATTGAAAGGATTCCGCGCGATGTGCGCATAGACATGGACCTGTATGTCCCCGACTCCCTCGGTGGCATTGAGCTTTCCAGCGTAAACGGGGATATAAGCCTTCCCTACACAATTTACGCCCACTCCTTCGATGTGGGCACAGTTAGCGGAGACATCAAAGGAAACCTTAATTCACACGAGACTTCCATAGCCACAGTAAACGGTGACATAAAGCTGTTTCTAAAGTCAAACTCCCTGGATGTTTCCACTGTCAATGGAGATGTGAGATTAAATATAGCAAAATTTAAAACTGCCGATATTTCCGGGGTAAACGCATCTGTCCATGTAACCGTCCCCTCTGGTCTTGGGATGGTGGTAACCTGCTCGAGCGTAAACGGTTCCGTGGAGGTGACACCGAGCTCCCGAGCGAGAATTTTAGAAGAAAGTGGGCACTTTATTGGCAAATCAACAAAGTTCATTATCGGTGACGGCTCGGCAAGTATGTCTATCAACACGGTCAACGGTTCCGTTCATATAACTGTCGCAGACAGCACCATCTAAAGGAGGAAAAGCCATGCTGACACTCATGATTCTCATTTCCCTTGTATTTCCACATGACTTGAGCTATGTCTCAATTACTTCAGGAGCCGGAAATGTCGACTTAAAAATAGTAAATGATACAACAGTGGAGTTAGAAGGTATCTCATTTAAAATCGAGGGGCACAAGCTTATTCTACAGGGTAAAGATTCGGACATCAGTCTCGCTATTCCGGGCTATGTGGACTCCATCTCGGTGAACACGATCAGTGGAGATATTGATGTTACAGGAGACACTCTAAAGAACATAAAGGTAAAATCTGTATCCGGTGACATTGAACTCAGGGCAAAGGCCGTCAAAAACATTTTTATCAACTCATCCACCGGTGACATCGAGCTCCATGACGAGAGCTGTGAGGGTTCACTTGAAATTTTCACAAAGACGGGAGACATCTGGTACTATGGCTCTATTTGTCATAAGAGTGAGATAAAGACGGATTTCGGTGATATACACCTGCATTTAAATAAAGGCTCCTCTCTTGAGGGTGCCGTCATAGAATCCCGCTATGGCCATGTAGATACGAAAAATATCACGGGTCTTATTACTCCACAGAAAAAGTTATTCGAAAAAGAAGCGCACAAATATATGTTAC
>WFZT01000232.1 GCA_015489415.1 Caldifarciminota bacterium
AATAGTCTCGAAAAATCCAAACTGGCCGGTCTTCTCATCGTGGAATTCGTTATAGTTGTGGTCAATGTGGGCAGTGATTCGACCGACAGGTTGACCGTCTTTGTAGGCAACAAAAAGCTGGACCTCTGAATGCTCATAGAATGGATTTTTCTCCGGGTTAAAAGTCTTTTTCTCTTCCATAATCAGGGGTGCTACCCAGTTGGGGTCATTCTTGTAGAGCTTGAACGGCAATTTTATAAATGTCATCAAGTCCTTCTTTGTTTTTACGGGTCTTACTTCTATAGCCATATTAAAGCCTCCCATCTAAAATTATTGGCAAAATTTCGCTAAAATTCTTTACTTTAAAGTTTGCAAGCTGGTGAATTTCGGGTCCCACGAGTATAACTTTCATCCCCACTCTTCTGGCACCCAGGACATCATGTTTCGGTGAGTTTCCAACGTAGATAGATTTTTCTCCTTTAACCCCTGCCTTTTTAAATGCAACCCTGAAAATTTTCGGGTTGGGCTTTCCAACACCAACCTCTTCTGATGTCGTCACTGAGTCAAAGAATTTCTCAAGGTCAAATTTTTTGAGAACTCCATAAATAAGGTCTGTGACGATATCAGAAATTATGCCGATATGGCCTTTAAACTCACTCCTCAATTTTTCTAAAGCTGGTAAAACATCTGGAAAGAGTTCCATGTATTTGACATGAAGGTCAATGTAGGTTTTGACAAAATTTTCTTTCTCCTCTTCACTTAAGGTCTTTCCAAATTTGCTGGCAAGTTTTTCGATGGAGTTTTTTAGAATTCCACTGACATCAGGCCATTTTTGCTCGGCATTTTCAATTTCAACAAGCAGGTCATGAGTTAGAAATTTGTCTATCTCTTCGTGTGATAATGGGATGCCGTAACGTTTTTTTACAAAGTCTGCGATGTGGTAGTGTGCAACTCGATCTGATTCCTCACTTACCATAGTCCCACCAAAGTCAAAAAATATAGCCTCGAGCTCTTTCATTTCACCACCGATAAAAGCCCTTTTGTAGTTGTAAAACCAGAGCGTAATAGAATTATATAGGTTCCAGGGGAAATTTTTTCAGGTAAATTCAAAACAAATTTGTTCTCCCCGATTCCTGTGCAGCCAAGACTCTTCTGTGTAACAAGCTCTCCTCCAATAGTATAAACGTATGCTCTGATTAGACCCGTATGGAAGGACCTGTATTTGATTTTAACTGTATTTGTACCCTTTAGAGGGTTGGGATATATAGCGATAATTCTGTCTCTATCTCCCGGAGCGGGGACATCAAGGGGCTCATGTTGGAGCAAACTAAGGGCGTTGAAAATACCATATCCGGTGAGGTTATTGGGATCAGGTAGCCCAGGAAACCTTGATGTGGTTTCGTGAACATATTGGAGAATTTTTTGTGCATTCCATGAAGGATGGGCCTCAAGAACAGCCCCAATACCACCTGCTACAATGGCTGTAGAGATAGATGTTCCTCCAATGATATACACCGTGCCATCAGTATCAGGCCAGCTTATCCTGTATGGTGCCACGATGTCGGGTTTGATGCGCCCATCCGCTGTTGGGCCAAACCCGCAGTTGGGCTCCACACTGTCAGGAGAGACTATCCCACCAACTGATATAACATTTCGTGCGTCTGCAGGCACCACGAGGCTGGTGTCTCCTATAGTGGGATCAGGAAACGAGAAGTGCGAGACATTTCCCATAGCTGTTATAACCACCAGATTGTGTTTGTAGGCCTCTGAGGCCATTTTTGAGCTGTGGGCGAAATTTCCGGTCATAAGAGAATCTCCATAATTATCCCTGCCATTTGTGTACCGGTATCCGAGCGAACTTGAAAGGAGCTGCGCACCGTGCCTGATACTCCATTCCATAGCTTCGACCCAGAAATCCTCCTCAATTACACTCTCAAAATCATTACCGTTAGGGCCTGAGACAACCCTTTCTGTTTTGGCAATTAAATAATCGGCACCGGGTGCACCTCCCACAATGCTCCCCTCAAGAAATCCTCCAATGATACTGAGCATTTTTGTGCCATGCTCGGTGGGGTCATAGGGATCAGGTGTTATATCCGTATCCCCCCTCTTTCTGTAAACTGTGTAAATACCGGAAGAGACAAAGTCGACAAATTCTGAATCTATTAAAGTAACCGCTGGATTTGAAAGAGAAGTGCTCCATAGACTACCATCTGCAACGTATGCCGTATCGCCAGAGATCGAGATATTGTAAATAAAATCCGCGTCCTTTGAGAAAATCTCCACGGGATTGGAAAGCCCGGTGGAGAATCTGTAAAACTTTACCTTTGAGCTATCAAAAACTCCGATTACTACATTCCCGTCAATCAACTCCACAGCTGGCAGAATCCCGTTTACCGTGGCGATCTCAGTATCACTGGAGGTGGCAAAATAAATCATGCTTGAATCACCAACTCCGCATGAGACTATAAGCGTGTCATTACGCATAAGGCCGTCAAGACCCGCTGGCAAACCCTCGAAGCTGATTAGAGTATCGGGTGGAAAAAAGCTTCTACCGCCATCTGTTGATACCCTGAGCATTAGCCCCGCAGTGGTGTCAACCCAGGCAATATAGACGCTGGACTGATTTGCAAGCACGATTGGGTTTACAGATTCATGATTTCCAGTTGAGAGCAATACAGGTGTACTTAAATTTCCGCTCACGAGATCATAAGTTACAAATTTAACCCTGAAATTTCCCTGATACTCCTGATATGCCACAAATGCTGTGTCGTTTCTCAGGGCAATTGAAGGAAAATTTTTCTCGGTCGCGTAACCGTCAATATGAATGGTATCCCATGATGTAACCTGACCATAGCTCAGATTGCCAACGGTAAGGCCAAGTGTCCATTTCCCATAAAGATAAGAACTCCCGATACTGTCCGTAGGTGAAATGCTGTAAATTACCACCAGATGGCTGGAATCAGAGGCAACATCAAAACTATTAATATACTGAATCAGTCCATGCCTGATCAGCGGTATTTCAGAATTAAGACCACGCAGGTAAAGGTGGTCTCCTGAATTAAAATCATGCTTCGCAATTACTCCATGTCTTCGCCAGATGTGAGAAACTGCGGGGTGGGTAGAATCCACCCCCACGTCAAGCAGGGCTATTTTAACACCGATGCCCACAAAACCCTTTTTGTGAACCTCGGGAATCTTTACCATTTCAAGGGAGCTTCGCGAATCTCCGTAGTCAAAATCCTCGGGTCTGTAAAGTTTTTGACCATCGATCTGGGTCTTCATCTCCGAAACAAATGAGAATGTTAACCCTTTGCTCATGCGGACGCTTAGAGGAGAGGCAAAGTATGAGCCTGCCTTTAAAATCCTTGAATCGGCCCGCATTCTGGCAAGGTAGAGATGCAGCAGGTAGTTATTCTTTACCGAATTACTACCATCAACCCAGACATTCCGATAATCGGTAAGGCTTTTTGAATTTAACCACGTAGACTGTGGCAAAAATGCAAAAAGAACCAGCAAAGAGGTAATCATCGCTAATACTCTGAAAGCTTATTGAGGTGTTCTTCAGCGTCCTTATTCGAGGGCTCTTTGTCGATCACTTTTTTAAAGTACTCTTGAGCCTTTTCCCTGTCGTTGATAATTTCGTACAAAATTCCGAGGTTATAGAGAGCCTCGACATTATCTGGCTCAATCTCCAGTATCCTCTTTAGAATATGCTCAGCCTTCTCGTACTGCTGGTTGACTATATAAAATTTTGCCTCCTCAAGGAGCTCTTTGACGTTAAATTCGTTATCCATTTTCCTTAAACCTTTCGATGTTTTCTGTCGAGCCTAATACTACGAGAACATCCCCTTTGAGAATTTCCTCTGCCGGATCAGGGGCAACAAGTACTTCCTCTTTGTAGTCAATTTTGCCATCTGCATTCATCTTTGGGACTTTTCTTTTGATGGCAATAATGTAAATCCCATACTTGGAGCGGACCCCGGATTCCCGGATGCTTTTCCCTTCAAGGTCCGGTGGGGCAACTATTTCAACAATGGCGTAATCTTTTGAAAGTTCTATAATGTCAAAAATCCTTGGCGAAACGAGACTTTCAGCGATCTTTTGCCCCATCTCACGCTCTGGGAAGACCACCCGGTCGGCCCCAATTTTTTTCAAAATCCTTGCGTGAACATCGGAGCCGGCCTTGGAAAGTACCCTCTTTGCACCTAACTCTTTGACAAGCAGTGTGGTGAGGATTGATGATTCAATATCGCTACTGATTGCCACGATAACCCAGTCAAATTCCTGAACCCCTATGGTTTTCAAGGCCTTGTCGTTTGTTGAATCCATAATTAATGCCTGAGAGACATTTTCCTCTATTTCGGAAACCCGCGCCTCGTTGCGATCAATGGCCAGAACTTCATGGCCGGACTCCGCAAGAGCAAGGGCCACCGAACGCCCAAATCTCCCAAGACCTATGACGCAAAACTGTTTTTGTTCCATTTTACCCTACGATGTATTTCCCTTCTACATGCCTAACAGGCTCAGCCTTTTTCTCTGCCAGCAATGCTACAATTGATAAAACCCCCACTTTCCCTATCAACATGAGAGTAATAATAATCCATTTGCCCAAAATTGAAAAGTCAGCAGAGAGTGAAACATTCTGATAAATCTTGGAGCCAAGCGAAAGCCCAACGGTCCCAAATGCCGATGCGATCTCGAAAAGATAGGGGAGAAGGCCGTTTTTCTCGATACCGTGGAGTTCCGTGATGGACAGTAAAAATCCAGCCGAGAGAATAACAAGGGTCGTTATTATCAAAATAGTAACTGCCCTTTTGAGTGACTCTTCTGGAATTCTGTATCCGTGAAACACAGGCTCCTTTCTCTGAAAGTATGCCTTGATCCATGCAAGATACGCGTAAAAAGTGGTGGTCTTTATTCCACCTGCAGTTCCACCAGGTGAACCTCCGATAATCATGAGTACGATCAAGAGAAACAGCGAGGCAGGATGGTAAAAGTTCAGGTCAATTGTGTTAAACCCCGCTGTCCTTGGAGTAACTGCCTGGAACATGGAGGCAAATATCCGCTCAATAAGATTGTAATGTCCGTACCCGTAAATTGACTCATAGATAAGGAAGAAGAGCGTTGATAAAAGGATCAAAACACCGGAGATAGAGAGTGCAGCCTTGGTGTGTAGTGAGAGCTTTTTTCTGATCTTCAGAATATATCTTTCGTAGAGCTCCATAATCACAAAGAAGCCTATTCCACCGATAAAAATCAGAGCCATGACCGTGAGATTGACGATAGCATTTGCCCTGAAAGATACAAGACTATCAGAAAAGGTCGCAAATCCAGCATTACAGAAGGCAGAAACACTGATGAAAATAGAGTGCAGAAATGCCCTCACCGGTCCGATACCATGCATCAGAAAGCCAATAAAAAGCAAAGCTGCCCCGAGCCCTTCCAGAAGGAACGTGATTTTTAACACGTTTATCGCAAATTTCCAGATATTCCCTGGTGTGAGAGCAGGAAAGCTCTCTGCAGCGATGAGCCTGAGCTTCAGGCTCGAGCGTCTCCCAAGGGCAAAGATAAAAACTGTAGCAAAAGTCATGTAACCAAGACCACCAATCTGGATGAGTAAGAGGATTACCAGTTTACCAAAAAATGTGAAGAAAACGGGTGTGTCCTTTACGATTAGCCCTGTTACACATACAGCAGAGGTGGATGTGAAAATGGCATCAGTTAACCCAAGAGGACCTCTCCTTGATATGGGAAGCAGCAGGAGGAATGCCCCAACAAGAATAATCGAAAAGTACCCCAATATGAGTATTTTGACCGGTGTTAGTTTTTTCATCTAACAATAAAGACGATAACCCTCCTGGGGCCGTGTGCCCCTTTTACCAAAATTTTTTCAATGTCTGCTGTCTTTGACGGTCCAACGATAAAAGTTATGTCTGGCAAAGGATGGGGTATATTCTCAAAAAGAACGTCAAAATCGTCAAGGATGTTGGATTCCCTTAAAAGAGCGATGTGAATATCTGGCAGTAAAGATGGAAGCTTGTCTGAAGGGCTTTCTGCCAGCTCTACAAGGCCCCCAGAATAAGCTATGCCAAAATCTGCCTCACTCAATCCAGCATCCACATCTTCATAAAATTTTTCGGTGAATTCAATGTCCAAGGAAAGCTCGTTTATTAGTCCCTTAGGCCGCACGAAAACACGCTTGATACCTTCCTTTTTGAAAAACTCATTCAAATCCTCATTTAGCCTCGATCGTGAGGTGAGGTAAACCTCAACGTCGTTCCTTTTTAGCTCCTCTATGAATTTTTCCGTTCTTTCCATAGTTCTCTAAAAGATTTGCCCGGAAGGGGCTCTATATCTTTCCACTTTGTCCAGTTTGAGAAGACGAAAGGGAGGTGCGTAAGTTTGTCCTCTTTCTTAAAAATTCCCTGAATTTTTGATGCCAGATGGAATCCTAATTTATTTAGAACTGGTTTGGTCATCAGTTGAGACCACAGGCCAACAAGTGCCTTCTCCTCAAATTTTCCACCTGTTTGCTCTATGACCCTGCGTCTCAACTCAAGTAGAATACGCGGGATGTTAATCCTGACAGGGCATATTTCGTAGCAGGCACCGCAGAGAGTTGAAGCAAATGGGAGTTCTTTTGCGACCTCGGGGCCGAAAATAGCATAAGTCCAGATAATCCCGATTGGGCCTGAATAAACACTCCCATAGGCATGTCCACCGACAAGCTGGAAAATGGGACAAACGTTTGAGCATCCACCACATCTAATGCACATTAGAGCTTCACGTAAAACAGGGTCATTAAGCATTCTGCGACGTCCATTATCTATTAAAACAATATGGACCTCGTGGTCTTTTGAGGCTCGTGAGAAAATGTTGGTATAGACTGTCTGATGTTGTCCTGTGCTGCTCGGAGCAAGTATTTTCAAGAAGACAGGCAGGTCTTTAATCGATGGGATCAGTTTCTCAATACCCGTAACAGCAACGTGTAAAGGGGGTAGAGTAGTGGACATGCGAGCGTTTCCTTCATTTTCGACCACCACAAAGGAGCCCGTGTCGGCAATGAGAAAATTTGCTCCGGACATCCCTGCATCCGCTTCGAAGTATTTTCCCCTCAAGTAATTCCGGGCAAATTTTGTTAATTCCTCAGGCTCCTCTGTGTATTCCATGCCCAATTTTTCATTAAACAATCTGGCAATCTCGCGTCTCGTGAGATGTATGGCCGGGGCTGTAATGTGGGATGGTTTTTGATGGGCGATCTGGATGATAAACTCCCCGAGGTCGGTTTCATATTTCTTGATACCGTGAGCCTCAAGAAACGGGTTTATTTCAATTTCTTCCTGAGTCATTGATTTGCTTGAGACGGCCAGTTTCACGTTTCTCTCTTTAAAAATCTGCAAAATAATTTCTCTTGCCTCACGGGCATCCCCTGCCTCGTGAATCACAAAGCCGTTTTTCCTGGCATTCTCTTTAAATTTCCCAAGGTAGCCGTCGAAGTCCCGGAGTATTTCCTCTTTCGCCGCTCTTGCCCTGTCTCTTAATTCCTCAAAGTCAGGTATCCGTGCGATGGTCTCTCGTCTTTTATCGAGGGCATGCATGGTGGCTTTCTGAACAGCCTCTACTACCGTGGGATTGGATAAAATTTTTCTTGCGTTTTCGTAGAAATTAATCTTTTTCATCTTCCAGTCCTTCGGCAAGTATCTCAACGATATGGACAGGCTTTATCTTTAAGCCAAGCCTCGATAGCACACCACCAATATTCATCAGGCAACTGAGGTCAGACGAGGTCACAAAATCGGCATGCGTACCCTCAATGCTCTCGGCTTTCCTTTTAGTCATGTTGTATGAAAGGTCCGGAAACTTTATGGAGAAAAGCCCCCCGAATCCGCAGCAGGTCTCTTCGAGGTCCATTGGAATAAAGTCCGCATTTTTCAAATTTTTCAAGAATTCCTTCGGTTCCCCTTTCACTCCGAGGCCACGTAGATAGTGGCACGAGGCATGATAGGTAACTTTTCCTCTGAAAGTGGATGGAATTTCTTTGACTCTTAAAACTTTTGTGAGAAATTCGACTATCTCATAAAGTTTCGGCTTTATTCTTTGTACCCTTTCGAGCGTTTTAGGTTCATCTTTGAACAGTATTTCGTAGTTTTCTCGAATCATATGTACGCACGAGCCAGATGGTGCGACGATGAAATCAAATCCAGGGACATCATAAACATCGAGCCAGGCCCTTGCCATCTCTTTCGCATCTTTCCAGTAACCCACGTTGAAGGCAATCTGGCCGCAGCAGGAGGGTTTATCGGGTACTTCGACCTCAACACCGAAATGCTCGAGGAGCTTTACGGTATCAAATCCGATCTTTGGCTTTATATGATCAACGAGACATGTTGGAAACAATAAAACCCTCATTCCATGGAAATTTTAATCTTCCCTCCAATAAAGGGTCAAACAGTTTTAGGCATATGATGAATCCGTATACCATCTTTAAGGTATCTACCACCCTCTCCGCGTACGCATTCCCCACTTACCCCATGCTCGCCCTTGTACCATTTCAAAATGATTATACTTTCGTCTCTTTATTAATGCCAAAGTCAATCAGGCTTTGCCTACTGGGGATTTCTCTGTTTTTCTCTATGGCTCTGCCTCTTGATGGAAATTTTTTGCCTTAAGTTTTTTTGATGATATTTGTTTTTTATTTTCTCACCAGGCCCTTGAGTGAAGATAGCTTAAGCATGCAACCAAAAACTACCACTTCCCGCATAAATACTTGTGAGGAGAGGATTCAGGTGGGGCCCACATCTGAAAATTTCAATCAAAAAATCCATCAATCCCCCTCTCCCGCTTTCGGGAGAGGGTCGGGGTGAGGGTTACATCTTAAATTTTTTATTTTTCAAGCGGAAAGCCCCCTCCCTCAATCCCTCCCCCACAGGCAAAGCCTGTGGGGGAGGGAGGTGTTCCTGGAATTGTGTGGAGAGGTATGGTGAGGGCTACATATGAAAATTACTTTCATTTAAAAGTCTAAAAAGAATCTTTGGAAGCCACTTTTTGTCCAGTTTTTGCTACCTCACACGAAAAAATAACTCTCCTCTCCCCGCGTAAATTCGTGCGGGGAGAGGCCGGGTGAGGGGCCACATCTGAAAATATTAATCAAAAATCAACCAATCTCCCTCTCCCGCTTTGCGGGAGAGGGGTGGGGTGAGGGCCAACATCTAAAAATTTTCAATCAAAAATCATCAATCTCCCTATCAACATATTCCAAGATTTGACGCTGAATATATCCTGAAAAACTTCACCGGTGGGAAATTTAATTATCTTTATTTAGTTCGTACCATATCCTCTGGAGAACCGCTTCTGACTCTTTTAGAACTTCATTGTCCCAGAATCGTAAGACTGTGTAACCTCTTGACTTCAAATATTCATCTCTTTTACGGTCATACTCATTGTTTATGTGCTGAGAGCCATCTACTTCGATAATTAGCTTTTTAGAAGGGCAAATAAAGTCAACTATGTAATTTCCGATAGGTACCTGTCTTTTGAATTTGAAGCCCAGTTGTTTTCCACGTAATTTACTCCAGAGACGACGTTCAGCATCAGTCATATTTTTTCTGAGCTGTCTTGCCCTCTCAGTGAGTTTTCGCATGGTAAGATTATATTGAAAGGTGAGAATTGTGTTAAGCGGAATGCCCCCTCCCTCACCCTCCCCCGCGCGAAGCGCGGGGGAGGGTGGTTTTCCTGGAATTGCGGAGAGAGGTAAAGTGAGGGCTACATATGAAAATTACTTTCATTTAAAAGTCTAAAAAAGAATCTTTGGAAGCCACTTTTTGTCCAGTTTTTGCTCCCTTACACGCAAAATAAATTTTCCTCTCCCCGCGTAAATTCTATGCGGGGAGAGGTCAGGTGTCCCGTCCTGATATATGTTTACAGTACAACTCCCCACGTGGATGATTATAAAACCCTGAAAGGAGGTCACTTATATGCCTGATAACAACAAACATTATACCGAAGCCTTCAAACTCAAGGTTATTAGGGAATTTGAAGATGGTGCCTCT
>WFZT01000233.1 GCA_015489415.1 Caldifarciminota bacterium
AGCGAGCCAGAGAGCTTGAGAAGAAAAAGGAGAATTACCTTGCCTTTACGAAGTATCCAGAAGAGGTGAGGAAATACATTTACACGACAAATGTAGTGGAGAGCATAAATGCCGGGCTTGAGCTGATGAGGATGGAACTTGGCGGCTACTTCCCCTCGATGAAGTCATTGGAGGTGAATTTATTCGTTCAGCTAAGCAATTTAAATGACCGGTGGATGCGGAAGCCTATACCGAAGGTAAGGGCGAATCTATATCGGATACACCAGCTGATGGTTATCAAATTTGGAGTTGAAAAACAAGATGAATGATTACACAATTTTTAGGGTAAGTCTCCGTCTTTGGTTGGCTCACTGATGGAATATTCCACATACATCATGTGTCCACTCTTATCCAGTGTTGCATTTGCTGCAATATATCCAGATATCAAAAGAATAAGTAATCCCATCACTTAGTGCCCCCTGTTATCACCTGACCTCCTTGATGACATTAAGATGGTATGCGATGGCGATTTTCCCCTCAAAAGAACAACCTTTTTCGCCCCTATATCTCCTTCAAAATCGTAAAACAGGATATAAACCCCTGAAGGCAAAGAGGGAAGGTCGATAAAATGTGATCCCTTTTCAAAATACGCCTGCTTTTCCCATACCTCTCTGCCAACGATGGAAAACAGTTTTAAATTTATCTGTCCCTCATCGGGTATATTCAATCTCAGAACTGGATCTCCATCTGTATAAAGAAGGTAAACCTGAAAATCTGCAAGAGTATCCTGTCCAGAGGTATCCACAGTATCTGACCTATAAACTACAAGAATATCCTCATTAGCATATACGAATTTGTTTTTGTAGAAGATTGGAAACGTATTGCTGATGAATAAAGCACGACTGTATGGGGTAGGAGTGAAATACTGGATTGTTCTGTCTTTTATTTTAAAAACATAGATAGCATCGGTTTTGGCAAACCACACCAGGGTATCTTCGGTTATAACAACCCGAAGTGTTCCACCACCTCTTCGGCCATGAATAGGGGTGAACAGAGAGTCCCATGCAGTACTTCCATTGTCAGAATCAATGAAGTAGAGACGTTCATAGATGGTTGTATCATTTACAAAATAGCCTGCTTCTATGAATACAGTGTTAAAACCTGCTTGAGCCGGACTGAAACGATTCAATGGGTAGTCTGGATTTGTCCAGATGATTTGACCGCTGGATGCGTTTAGAGCATAAAGAGGCTCATGCAGGGGTGAGAAGATCACCTTCCCTTCGTATGCCATGAGAGCGTGTATCCAACCATTCCTTGTAAAATCCCACACCAATCTACCTGTTAGAAAAGTACAGGCATATACTGTGCTATCATCCTCGTATATATTGTGTAGAGTATCTTTCCCAGTATAAAAAACTAAACCATCATAATGTGCGGGCGAGCCGTCAGACATCCAGGAAATCGCAGTCCAGATAGAATCTCCACTATAGTTCCAGCATCCAAGTTTCGCCGGTAATCCCAGACTCGGCGCATATACCAACGACTCTACAACTATCGGCGAATACTCAACTGTCTTAAAAGATTTTCCCCACTTCAATTTTCCTGTAAATGGGTCAAGGGCATAGAAGGTGGTGTCCTGCCAGGGGGTGTACCCAATAGATGTTCCGACAAAAAGGACAGAATCCCCTATGGACAATACAGAAGTCCACGCATTCGCCGTGACATACCGCTCCCAGATGATCTCTCCCGTCTCAATGTCCCTCGCTGTGATGATGTTCCACTGACTCACGGACTTGGGGATGAATATCATGTTGTGCCCCGCCGCTCCTGATACATCGGTTATCCAACTCCCGGGATGTCCCCACTCATCCAGGATCCATTTCATCTCCAGGGGCGGATACAGAGAGAAGGGGTAATACCCGGTATGCCCTGGATCGTATCCCAGCATCCGCCAGGCATAGGGGTCCGGCCCCTTGTTCACCTTCACAAGCGCACCATTCACCTTATGCTCAAACTCAGGCATTTGATAGCCTAAATCCCTGACTTCTATTGATTTCTCCGGGATGTAACTCCTTTCAACACCCCCATCTGCCTTCTTCGCAACGACCTCAAGGTCGCCACCTTCCCATTTGTCCTTTGAAACCCACGGAAATGTATCGACTATCGAGGTTATCGGTTCAGGATATCTATGGCGTGCAACTTTGTAAGTCTCGCCTTTGTAATGGAAAAGGATATCGACATAGACGACACCTTCGTCTTTGGTTGGCTCACTAATGG
>WFZT01000234.1 GCA_015489415.1 Caldifarciminota bacterium
AGATGTACGTTGTAACTCCTGATGAGCTAAAAGAGCTCCGCCAAATTGTTGAAAAAGAAATAGGAATTAAAAGCCTTGTTCTCACCGAAAACGCGGGAAGAACGGCATTTTCTATTCTTCTTGAAGAAATTGAAATGCCCGTTGAACGGGCAGTTGTCATTGCAGGTGCGGGCAACAATGGCGCCGAGGGGCTTGTTGTTGCACGATACCTCCTCGAGAAAGCCCGCGACCTCACCGTTTTCCTTGTGCGAAAGAAAAGGGCACTTTCTCGAGATTTAAGAGAAAATCTAAAACTCTTCAAAAACCTTGGTGGAAAAGTTATAGAAGTTAAAAATTCCGACGTAAACGTAAAGAACAAGATTATCAGCGCAAACCTTATTATTGACGCGCTTTTTGGAACTGGATTCAGGGACTGGCCAAAGGGGGTATTTAAAGATGTCATCGATTGGATTAACGATTCACGGGCCTTCACCCTTTCAATTGATATTCCATCCGGAGTCAATCCATACAGTGGCGAGGTACCGATTGACGCCGTTTATGCTGACCTCACTGTTACCATGGTTTTCCCGAAAATCGGCAATATCTTTTACCCCGGCAAACTCCACACAGGCAAGCTGGTTATAGCTGATACCGGGATCCCCGAGAAACTCGTCGGGCAGAAGATTCGTAGATCCACTTTTGAGGAAGAGGATGCCACAAAATACATACTTACAGGATTCCCCCGTGGCAGAGTCGTATTTATTGGAGAAAGAGACGAGTCACTTATCAGCTCCAGTGCAGCTATAAAAAGTGGAGCCGCCACTTCATATGTTGTGGTACCGAGAACTTCCAGAAGGTTTAATATCTCAAAGCACCCAAATATCGTGGAGCTACCCGTGGATTCAGACGATAAATTTAACGAGCAGTCCATACAGGAGATATGCAACTATGGCCTTGATTTCTCTGCAATGGTAATTGGCTTTGAGGGGAATAACTCTCTTCTGGAGAGCAACGCGCTTCTCAGGGCACTTGAAAAATTCAGAAAACCTATTGTCATAGATTCTCCCGGTGATAGACTCCTTGGAATTCACTTAAACTGCATAAGGAATCGTGAGACGCCCGCGATTTTAATGGTAAACACATCAGAACTTTCCCACATGCTCGACCGAGATATTCAGTGGGTAAACACACATAGATTTGAAGCCGGGCGTGACTTCGCGGTAAACAACAACCTCGTCCTTATATTGAAAGGTGCCCCCACAGTGGTATTCACACCGGATGGATTCACATGGATAAATTCAACAGGTACGCCGGGCCTTGCTGCAGGCTCAACCGGTAACGTCCTTACGGGAATAATTGCCGGCCTGCTTTCTCAAGGGTTCAAACCCGATGTCGCTTCCATTCTTGCCGTTTTTCTCCACGGTCTTGCAGCCGACATTGGCGTAATAGACCTTACAAAACATACCATTATCGCAGGAGACCTCATAAAATACATCCCCGAAGCCATAAAATATCTCAAAGATTATGAAGACGCTGACGAAGATTAGCTTATTTCTCATAACTACACTATACGGATTCAACTCCACCCACATTGGGAAATTTTTATACGTAAACTCCATAGTTCGGCAGGGCAATTTACTCGTTGTGGCTACAGATGGTGGAGTCTTTACGTATGATCTTTTCAACAAAGCCCTTGAAAACTCCATTATAACATCGTCTCCTGTAAAGCTTGCCATTACTCAAAACTCCCTTACCGGCTATTTTGTAGATTTTTTAGGAAATCTTTACAAATGGGATATCTCAAGAGGAGATAAGTACTTTTTGGCATCAGTGGGGAATATCACCTCATTGGGTGTTTGCTGTGATAAAATTTATACAGAAAGCAATGGTCGTATCACGGCCTATACCACAGGCGGTATTAGACTTGGAATTATGAAACCATCACCGGCCACTTTATGGGTCGGACGCCTGAATTCATTAAAAAAGGGCGATGACAAAATCCTGTTTCTTCAGCCATATTTCTTCATAGACGACTTTGCGGGTAGGGTCGATCTATCCTATTTTTACAAGAATTTCTCAGACCTCTGGGTAGGCACACGTGGGATGGGCATTTATCACTACAATTTCACCTTGAAACTCAAAGACGACTCTATCCAGATCGGACTACCTTTTAAGCAGGTCAAAAGCATGGCTGCCATTGATGGAAAAATCTATTTCGGCGGGGAATATGGAATTGCGAGAATGAAGGGCTCTGTCTGGCGTCCCTTCCTGCCCGGTGTCCAATCAGGCCTTGATTGCCCCTCAATTTCAAAGTTTGGTGTTTTAGAAAAAAAGCTTATTGTTGGCACCGACTGTGGCATCCAGTACCTTTCACCTTATGGTTTCAGGGATTTCAGGACCCGTGGAAGACTGCTCGGGGTCTTTGACGATGAGCTCATCGTGCAGGACGGCGACTACATAGCCGCTGTTTCGCCTGATGGTGGGAAGCTTTTAGCTCTGAAATTTCCATTTGATGTGGAGGAAGCTGATTCTTTTGATGGAAAAGTGCTCCTGCTTGCAGACAACAAACTCTTTGCCTTAACAAGAAAATCCTTAAAGCCCCTCAATTCCATCAATAAATTCGCTCCCATTTACGCCTTTGCGACTTCAGAAAATTCAATATAT
>WFZT01000235.1 GCA_015489415.1 Caldifarciminota bacterium
ACAGCATGGGAGTCGGGTCTATGGTGCCATAAATTGGCGGCTGAAAGATGGAAAGAAGCAATTGAAAAGGTCTGAAAATCGAAAGGTTTTTAAACTTCACCGGAACCTTCGAATACTCATGTTTATCTGGTGTTATATCTTTTGACACCAGTCTCCCTTTGAAATTCTTTTTAAGATAGTTTTCAAACTTTTTGTACTCAGGCTCTGGAACCCATCCCCATAGAAAATACAGGAACTTTGTCTGCCCGATGAAGTTTTCTTTTGCCTCTAAAACCTCCACCTCTTCCTGAACGTAATCCAGCATTTCGAGGATAGTTTTTCCATATCGAGACTTAAATTCTTCGAGTTTCTTTCTATTTGCCTCGAGTCGCTCGGGAATGCGGGCAAGATCACTTTCAAGAGCACTTACCATGCCTTCAATGGAGAGGTCTTTGTACTTCTCAGGAATTTTGAGTTCACTGATCCCCTCATTCCAGATAATCTTCGAAATCTCCTCAATCTTATCTTCAGGGGCAATTACAAGCCCTGCGAGTCTATCACCACTTAAATCAGTGGATATGATCTCAAATTCAATGTCCCCAAGCTTTGCTTTTATCAATTCCTTTAAATATTCGAGAATCCTTGCTTCGCTCTTAGAAATTGAAATGCCTATAAAGCCTGGTTTTTCAGTGCCTTTGTACTGAGCGATCAAGTCTTTCAGAGCGAGAAGGGCCTTTTTATAATCGTTGAGAAGTCTTTCCTCACTTTTTATCCTTCTCTCTTCTTCAACGATCTCCTTAAATTCTGTCCTGATCTGCTCAATTTTGTCCTTCAGCTCTTTCTCATCACCCCTGAATTCCGGGGTTCCCTCTGAGCTCAATCCGAGCTCGTCAACAATTTCCTTAAGATCGTTAAGGTATCCCCTGAAATTTTTTAGTTTCTCAATTTCATCAGAAGAAAGCTCAATGTGCTTGATATTGGGATCGTCTTTTGGAAGCTCTTCAAGATGCAGCACGCCATATTTGTAAATTTCTTTGAGCAGTGCGTCCACATCCTTTTTGGAGCCTGCAATTTCAACTTTTACCATTTTCTCAAGCATAGTCCTCCTCCATCAGGCTAAAAAGATAAAGTTAGCATTTTAGTTATGTCAATTAAAATTCGCTATCTTATTTTGCCGAAGCCCATGTCATAAACGGCGAAAATTCTGCTCCAGCGAATCTTCTCCCAGGGCTTACTCCAGGGTGCACTCGGATTGTATGAAAAATAAATGATAAAGGGAATCCCGATGACAAGTTTATAGGGGACAGGCCCCCAAAACCTTGAGTCGTATGAGTAATCCCGGTTGTCACCCATAGCAAAAACTGTGCCTTTGGGCACGACTATTGGCCCAAAATTGTCGCGAACAGTGGGATCATTCATGAATTCTCTATTTTCCCAGCTCTTCTGATACAGTTTTTGAGCCCATGGATTGTTTGTCAGGTCATACCTCGATGGGTATACGTGAGGGTCTTTGTGCACTGCATAGGGCTCGTTGAGTTTCCTGCCATTTATGTAGACCACTTTATTCCGAATTTCAATTGTGTCTCCTGGCTCACCGATGCAGCGTTTTACAAAATGTTTCCTCTCATCTACTGGGTATTTAAAAATGATGATATCTCCCCTTTTGGGCTTTCTCCATTGGGCAATTCTTACGTCTGTGTAGGGGATATCGACTCCGTAAACAAATTTTAGTGCGAGAAGCACATCACCAGGAAGTAGTGTATCCTCCATTGAACCTGAAGGAATTACATAGGGATAAACCAAAACTGCACGTATCAGTATTATGACAACGATGGTCCAGATGATAGTTTTAACTTTACTCGACATCCTTTAGAATCCCTTCAAAAATCCGCTCATGTAGGCATAAACAGCAAGAAGAATTATGAGAATAAGTATAAGCCACAGGAGTTTTTTACTCCCGGCCTTACCTTTACTTTTAGCGGCTATTTTATTTCCCTTTAAAAAATTAAATTCTAACATGCTATTGAAACCTCAATGAAAGCCCTATGAGGGCGGTAAATGTTGATGGTAACTCGTCCGTAGATTTTTTGAGATTTTTAGCGATCCCTGTAGGGTCAATGGGAACAATATCAAACTTCAGATTCTCCTTTAGATTACCAAGGTCCTGGACAACGCTGGCCGATGTAAAATTCGCATAAATTTTAAAAGAGTCCTTGACCTCTGGAACAGCCGAGAAAACGTAGTTGATCTGCTTCTTCAAAAATTCAGGGAATTCTGAAGTAGGGAAACTATTGCCCCAGAATGGCATCCTCTTTTTGACATAGATGGCGTAAGTAACCTCGTCTGTTACGTTCAAGACAACACCATTTTTTATCCCTTCATAGAACTTTATGACGAAGTTGGTGACGTTAAAGGCGCTTACATCTATAATCTCACACTGGGCCCTGGACGTTTTTACCAATTCTCTAACAAAATCAAGCTCCGTTCCATCGATGGATGCGATATGTATTCTCCCCTTCAGGTCTTCAAACTTTTGCCATCTCCTTTCCTTTATATCCGGAAACTGTTCATCCACTATATTTTTTGCAATGCGGCTGAACTTTTTATCGGTAACCTCGTAAAATAATTCCCCTGGATTTATCAGGATTCCCCTTACCAGTTTTCTCTTCTTTTTTAAAAATTCCAGAACTTCGCTTCGATCAATTGAATAAACTTCCTTTATTCTGCCCTTCTTAAACTCAATGCCCTTGCAGACATCAGGGAAAAATTCGCACAGTATCAACTCTCGCTTTCTCCTGTTTCTTCTTTCCCTTCTTCAAAACTCTCTTCCTGAGTACCCTCACTTTCTTCTTCAAATGTTTCCTCGAACTCTTCTTCCTCCTCTTTTACCTCGAGATAATTGATATCATCCTTTTTCTTGGCCAGCACAACAAAAATGAGTGTATTTCCGGCCCAATGAATAGCTCCCCAGTAGGAAAGCGCAACGAAAATAATGAAATAAAGAAGTATTCCAAAGAGAAATCCCACAATTGCCTCTGGAACAGTAAGGTTCGCAACGGGCTGAGGATAGAGCAGAGGAGTGGCACCTATTATCCGTAAAACAGGTTCGAACACGTATAAAGCCGGATGGCTTGGTAGATATGAGAGTGCAGCTTTCTCGATCTTAACGTACTTATCTCCCATAAGCCAGCCTGCTGAAAGCACCCAATGTGCGATGTAAAGTCCTTTTGCAATAGCCCAGGCAAATATGCCAAACGCTATGGGCTTTATTACGTAGAGGAAAGCCTCGTAGGCTACAAAACGCCAGTTCTGGTCGTTGAGAGTCGAGAAGAGCTCAAATAGTGCGTCAAATGTGTCTGAATTGGTAACTGCGACGATAGGAGCGACGAGATAGTATGCAAGAATAAGGGCAAAGAAGAGATAGACTATAAAGACAACGGTAAACACGACAGGAACACTCATGAGTAGCAGAACGAGCTCACCCACCCAGGGGATTTTCCCAATCAAACCAAGGACAACGCCTCCAAGAAGGATGAAAATGATGACGAGAATTATCGTAATAGGTGTAAATACCGCTGCTCTTCCCTCGGTAAATGCGAACTTAAGTGCCTTCTTTATCTCGTAAAATTCATCGCCTTTGAGCTGCTCGTATGTTATCTTTGAAATGGCTACACCGAAGAGAAATTCAACAATAACAAATAAAGCGAGACCAGTGTAGAGGAACACGTAACCCCAGAATGTAAGGGGTTCACCTATGGGAATTGGCACGTAGTGGAAGGTATCCCAGACCTCTGTAATGGAGTATCCTGAAGCTAAAAAGCCGATGTAAGCGAAAATTGAGTAGAGAATCGTCCCCACCAGCAATCCCAGAAATTGAACATAAATTTTCTTAGCACTGAAGCCAAATCTTGCGGCTCTCGGGACGTCTTTGTAGTTAAAATGCATTTTAACAGCCATTTCCCAACCTCCCTTTTATCTTTTCAGAAAAATATAACAAACCAGTATAGACCTGTCAACTTGAGGGTATCACAAAAATCGGCTTAAATGGATGAAATTTAGGTGTGGGATTGTTTTTAAAGAAGTATGGGGTGGTGGGGGCCGCCTTCGGCGGCCCCCACCACC
>WFZT01000236.1 GCA_015489415.1 Caldifarciminota bacterium
CTGGTGTCAAAAGATATAACACCAGATAAACATGAGTATTCGAAGGTTCCGGTGAAGTTTAAAAACCTTTCGATTTTCAGACCTTTTCAATTGCTTCTTTCCATCTTTCAGCCGCCAATTTATGGCACCATAGACCCGACTCCCATGCTGTATATATTCTTCCCCATCTACTTTGGCTTTATGCTTGGAGATTTCGGATATGGGGCAGTGGCCCTGCTTCTTTTTGGAATGCTTTATCTTAAGGCAAAAAAGGGAAGCGTTCTTCAGCAGGTTGCAATTATTTTTCTATGGACGTCCCTCTGGACGATAATATTTGGCCTGTTTTACGGTGAGGCCTTCGGAGACCTTGCGGAAAAGCTTGGAATGCATCCTCTTGTAATTCACAGAATGCATGAGATTAAAACGATTCTCGTTGTAGCTGTGCTGTTCGGGGTGTTGCAGGTGGTGCTTGGCGTATTCCTTGGCTTTGTCAATAACCTGCGACTCGGTCACATAAAACACGCTAAATATGAATTTGCGAGATTTATAGGGCTTGTAGGGCTTTCTATCTCATTTATCGGCCCAATCCTTATGCTGATCGGAGGATGGCACGGATACCCGAAAATTCTTATAGAAATTGGGATTGCACTTCTTGTTATAGCAATTCCTGCAGTGGCAATTCTTCACAACTTTATAGCCCCGATTGAGATTCTCTCTGCAATGGGTAATATGTTCAGCTTTGCACGTTTGATGGCCATCGGACTCTCATCCGCCATTCTTGGTATGATTGCAAACATGTTTGGCGGCCTGATACCAAATCTAATTTTTGGCTTTACAGTCGCGTTTTTATTCCATTTATTGAATTTGATCTTAGGGCTTTTTGACCCCACCATACAGGGGCTCAGGTTGCAGTTTGTAGAATTCTTCTCAAAATTCTACATTTCTGGAGGAAAGAAATATAATCCATTTAAAAAAGGAGGTAGCCATGGTTCGTAAAGTAGGAATCATCCTTGGAGCAATATTGGTAGTAATTTTAGGAATTACAGGGGTGGCATTTGCTCAGGAGGCAGCAAATGCAGCAAGGAGTTGGGCACTTTACATCGGTGCATCTCTCGCAATTGGACTGCCTGCTCTTGCCACAGGTTACGCACAGGGTAAAATCGGTGCGGCAGGTGCCGGGACAATTGCAGAGAAGCCAGATATGACAGGTTCAGTCATCATTATGATCGCTATCCCTGAGACAGCTGTAATTCTCGGATTCGTGGTAGCAATCCTTCTCTTTGTACTGTAATGGGAAGAGACGACATAAGAAAAATCGTTATAGAAAACGCCGAAGAAGAAGCGCGAGCGATACTTGATGAGGCACGTCAGAATGTTGAAAAAGCTCTTGAAGAGGCCAAAAAAGAGCTCGAAAAAATAAAAAATCAGGAAGAGGCCAGATATCGTTACTGGGAACAGCTTGAGAGGTCGAGGCAGATTGGAAAGGCATTACAGATAGAGAAGGACCTGCTTCTTAGGGCGAAACACCGTGTAATTGAGGACATCATAAAGAGATTCCGTGAAGACTATAAAAACATATCGCCGGAGAGATACAGAGAGATTTTGAAAAATCTATTCGTGGAGGCGTACAACGAGGTTAAAGGCGGGGATCTAACAGTTTATACAAGTGAAAAAGACAGGAGCACCCTTGAGAAGATATTAAAAGAAATGGGGATAAAAGCTCGTCTCGAGACCAAAAAAGAAAAATTCGATGGTGTAATCATAGAGGACAAAAACAGGGGATTTTTGATCTACAACACCATCGAAAATAGACTCGAGCGGGCGAGGGAGATACTTCTTGAGGAATTCAGTAAAATTTTATTGGGAGAATAGAAAATGCTAAGTTTAGTGGTTGCAACACTACTCATGCAGGGGGTAGTGTCTTATAATGCTGAATTCAAGCCCGGCGATGTAATACTAATCAAGGTTTATAGGCATCCAGAGTACTCGGATACATTTCTTGTGGATGTTGATACCACTATTTATCTACCACTTATAGGCACCATCAAGGTCGCACATCTTACTGCTTCAGAGCTGAGGGACACCCTGTACCAGAAGTTTGCACAATTTATCAAACGGCCCGAGATCGATGTTATTCCTCTATTTAAAATAAACATTCTCGGAGAAGTACGACGACCGGGGGTTTACAACATTACCAGTGCAACCAAAGTAACTGATGCCATTGCACTTGCAGGAGGACTGATGCCAGATGCTGACCCCAAAAGGGCCATTATCAGGAGGGGCTCAAAAGTAATAAAAATAAACATTGATAAAGCCATCACAACCGAGAAAACCGCATACGACGTAGGACTGCGCTCTGGCGATATCATTTACATTCCGCGGAAAAGGATCAGATTGAGCCTGAGCACAATCTACACAATCCTCTCATCGATCAGTCTTTTGATTCTCATAATAGATAGATTGAACCGATGAGGGAACTCCTCTGTAAGCTCCTCGGGATTAAATATCCGATAATACAGGCGGGGATGGTCTGGGCAGCAACTTCTCCCCTTGCTATTGCTGTTTCTGAGAATGGCGGGCTTGGCACTCTCGGCGCCGGCTCAATGTCAAAGGATGAACTCAGAGAGGAAATAAAAAGGGTCGGAGAAGCAACAGACAAACCTTTCGCCGTTAATATTCCTATTCTCTATGGACATGCGGAGGAGCAGGTAAAGATTGCAATTGAAGAAAAATTACCTGTTGTCATAACTTCAGCGGGGAATCCGAAAATCTTTACACCGATTTTAAAAGATCACGGCATAAAGGTTATGCACGTGGTCTCCTCGGTGAGATTTGCGAGGAAAGCTATTGAAGCCGGTGTAGATGTTGTTATTGCAGAAGGAACAGAAGCTGGTGGACACAACGGCAGAGAGGGCATATCCACATTTCCTCTTCTCAGGGCCATTTTAAGCGAGGTTGGTGACTTTCCAGTGGTAGCAGCCGGTGGAATCGCAGATGGCTATGGATTTGCAGCCGCAATGATTGCAGGGGCAAGTGGCATTCAGATGGGCACAAGATTTGTCGCTACAGTAGAATGCGAAGCACATGAAAACTTCAAAAGGGCAATTGTAGAAGCCGGTGACTCCGATACGGTCTTAATTGGTGGAACCGTAATGGCTCCCACCCGGGTTATCAGAAACAAATTTGCAGAAGAGGTTTTAAAGGCCGAGAGGTCAGGAAAATCCGCTGAAGAAATTGGCTTAATGTTTAAGGGACGCTCAAGACTTGGTATAAGAGAGGGTGACCTTGAGAATGGGTCACTCATGGCCGGTCAGTCCGTCGCGTTGATTAAAGAAATCCTTCCTGTAAAAGAAGTCATCTCCCGCATCGTCACCACCGCCGTCAATGTTTCAAAAGAGTTTAACATCGAAAAACACTTCTGTGATAAATAAATGGCACTAACCCGCGATAAAGTTATAAAAACCCTCAAAAAATGCCGAAGGAAATACGTTTCAACCAACACACTTGCCAAAAAACTGAGGCTCAAAAAGGACGGAAAAAAGCAACTTAAAAAGAT
Organism: Caldifarciminota bacterium; assembly: GCA_015489415.1. Taxonomy (GTDB): domain Bacteria; phylum Hydrothermota; class Hydrothermia; order B15-G9; family WFZT01; genus WFZT01. The sequence goes on from WFZT01000236.1 coordinate 3,536, forward strand.
CATCAATGAACTCATAAAAGAAGGCTCAGTAGTTCAAAACAAAGACGGTAAGGTGGGATGGGCCGAGAAAATTGGCATCCTTAAAGGTAAAATTCAGAGGTTCAAAGAAGGATTCGGTTTCTTTCTCACACCTGAAGGGGAGGAGGATATATTTATAGCTCCTTCAAATATGAAGGGAGCACTCTCAGGGGACACGGTACTTGTTCAGGTCATTTCAAGAAGAAAACGAAGGAAACCCGAAGGCAGGGTAATTAAAGTAGTTGAAAGAGCCAAAGACCGGTACGTCGGTACGTTTTACGGCACGGCCAGGCGTGGGGAAGTCGAACCTGACGACCCCTCGTTACCACAGAGAATCCCAGTCGCAAAAGGTAAAACAAAAAATGCCAAGGATGGCTATAAGGTTATATTTACTGTTGTTGAGAAGAGGAAAAAACTTTATGCCGAAATTGTTTCAGTAGCGGGTCCGGAGGATGATCCAAATACTGACCTGATTGTCGTCCTCAAAAAATACGACTTGAATCCTGAGTTTCCACCGCAGGTAGAGGAAGAGGTCGAGAACATAGAAATGCCAGAATACACCCCGTCTTCTCATAGACTGGACCTGAGGGACAGGCTGATTTTTACCATCGACCCGGTAGATGCCAAGGACTTCGATGACGCCATTTCGATTGAAAAAACAGAGAGGGGCTATAAACTCGGTGTTCATATTGCAGACGTCTCATTTTTTGTCAAAGCCAAATCTGCTACCGACATTGAGGCACTTTCGAGAGGAACATCTGTTTATCTTGTGAACTTTGTCGTGCCCATGCTCCCCCATAGACTCTCAAGCAACTTGTGTTCGCTTGTACCCGGCGAGGACCGCTTCACAATGTCAGTTTTGATGGAGTTAGACCTTGAAGGTAATCTAATCAAGAGAAAGTTTAAAAAATCAGTAATTCGCTCAAAGGCTCGCCTGACCTATGAGGATGCTCAAATGCTCCTTGATGGCGAAGACTTGCCTGATGATAGCCATTCCATCTTTGCCTCAAAAGATGATTATGCCAGCGTCAAGGAGGCACTTAAACACGCGCTTGAGCTTGCAAAAATCCTGAGAGAAAGGCGCTGGGAGAGAGGCAGCCTCGATTTTGACCTGCCAGAGCCCGAAATTACTCTCTACCCTTCTGGCAAGGTGGCCTCAATTAAGCCTGCTGTACGAACATGGAGCCATAAACTTATTGAAGAATTCATGATCAGGGCCAATGAGGCGGTCGCCGAATACTTCTCCAGCAGGGGATTGCCCACCATTTACCGCGTTCACGAGCCCCCTGATGCCGAAAAATTGAAAACATTTCTCATATTTGCAGAGAGTCTACTCGGGCAGAAATTCGATATCAAAGACATAACCCCCAAAACCCTTCAGCAGGTTCTTGTAAAAGTCGAAGGTAAACCGGAAGAGGCTTTACTGAACTACATGCTTTTGAGGTCTTTAAAAAGGGCACGCTATTCTGTGGAAAACGTCGGGCACTTTGGCCTTGCATCTGAAAATTATCTGCATTTCACGTCTCCCATAAGAAGATACCCTGATCTCGTTGTTCACCGACTTCTCAAATATGCTATCAAAGGAAAGCCGAGAAAAAGCGAGTCCTGGATTGAGTACCTTACCTATGTGGCGGAGCGTGCCTCTGAGCGGGAAAGAATCGCTGAAAGGGCCGAATTTGACCATATTGATTACAAAGCAATGGATTTCATGAAAAGTAAAATCGGGGAGATTTTTGAAGGATTGATCACTCATATCACATCAAATGGATTTTTTGTTCAGCTCAAAGAATTCCTTGTAGAAGGATTTGTAAATGTTGATAGCCTTGGGGGAAATTACATTTACGATCCTGAAAGATATGAATTGAGGGAGACAAGAACACAAAAAAGCTTTAAAATTGGCCAAATTGTCAGGGTAATGGTGGTCAAAGTTGATAAGTGGATGAAAAGGCTGGACCTGATAATAAAGGAGGATTAAGCCATGAGGGGTACCAGAAAAGGAGGGGTACCAAAAATCAAGGATGAAGTTTTCCTGGAATATCTGGATTATGATGTTGATGGTAAAAAATGGTTTGCATTCTATACGCGTCCGCAGCAGGAGAACAAGGTGGAGAGATACCTAACTGACAGGGGTATCAAGGTCTTTGTTCCAAGAGCTCCCAAATACCTGAATGTAGCAGGCAAAAGGAGGCTGGTGGAGGCTCCCCTATTTAGAAGTTATGTATTTGCAAAACTTCATTACAAAACTGACGAATACTACCTTGCCCTTGATGCTCCAGGAATAAGCACTATTATACATAAAAAAGGTATTCCCCAGCCGATCCCGGAAAAAGAGATGAAATCGCTGATAACCGTGGTAAATAGGGCAAGAGGCAATATCCTCGAACACCCTTTCCTGAAATTGGGACAAAGGGTGATAGTAGTCGAGGGTCCATTAAAAGGCGCGGTGGGGGTGATAGAGAAGATCGATAAGGACAAAACCCTGTTCTTTGTAAATATTTCTCTCCTCAAACGGTCGGTCTCGGTACCTTTACACCCTCGGATGGTTGAAAGATACCGGGGTGAGTAGTATAATTTAGAACCAATAAAAATTAAAAGGAGGTAAAAATTATGGCAAAAACAACTTTCGCTGAAGAAATATATCTGAGAGCGCTGACAGGAAAGGTAGTTGGAGAGCATGTTCTTGGTATTTACAACAAGGTTGCTGTCATATCCGTAAAAAACATTATCTGTAGCTCAATCAGTGCGGCTGCTGAGGCTGCTTTTGTAATGAAAACTCAGGGAAGAGCTGCACATTTTATCGTGGAAGAAGGAAACGCTGAGGATGTGGCAAAGGAAGTTGCGAGGTTTGAGCCCAACGCAGTGATCCTGATGTTCGGTGGTGAAACTCCTATCGAAGAGACAAAGAAGCTGTTTGTTGAGACCCTGAAGGCACTCTCGGCACTGGACCTCGATGCGGATATCATTGTCCATGTCAGGATTTTTGCGGCAGGTGGACTTGCTGAAGCGGTCAAAGACAAGGACATCGCTGAGTTCCTGAATGACAGAGAAGTTTACGTTTACACTGTGGACTTTGACGGAGGATTCATTATCCTGAATGACGTATTTCTTGAGGAGAATGGCGAGATTGTTCTCTCCAAGCTGAGTGAGATTCCTGTAACAGTGGAGCATGCTGATCTCTTGAACAGGTCACTTCGTGATAGGACGGTTGAATGGAAGGAGAGTAAGGGACTTTGTTGAGGAAAGAAAGGGGGGCGGCGCCTTCGGCGCCGCCCTTTTTTTATACCTAATGCTCCTTGGACTGCTTTGCCAGAGCTGACCAGACTGCAAAGATAGCGACAAGCAATCCACCGAGCCAGTAAATCCAGCTACTCTGAGCTCCAGCAAGTGCAGCCACAAATATTATCACACCGATTATGAAATTAACCCAGTCTTGCCACATATCTAAACCTCCTTTTTTTCTCATTATATAGCTACAATTTTGACCAGACAAGCCACTGGAAACTCGTTCAAAAAAAACCTAAATTCCAGTTGAGAGATCATTTCCCTCTTTGGCTGCACATAACCTTCCACTTCAGGACAGGCTGGAAATTTCCCCTCCTTTCCTGGGGAAGGAGGAGGGGTCAGGGGAGAATAGGGTAAGTTCAACGCTTCTTAAAATATCCCAATTGACTATATCTTGAACAAGCTCGATCTTTTTTACAAATTTTTTCCATTCCACCCCAACCCTCCCTTCCAAAGGAAGGGAGGGAGTCATCATAAACTGGGAAAAATCTCGAATTACTTATAAAAGAAGGAGTCTATTCATCTAAAATGGACTATTATCATGTGTTTACAAACTTAAGGAGCAAATTTTTCTTCAATCAAAAACGACAAAAATGTTAATAGTAATTTCCAAAATCTCTTCTAAAGTCTCTCCTCCTGTGTCCTGTACGGAGTTGTGGGGAAAGTATAATTGCAGTAGGCACACTTGTACGGGGTGTCCTTCATGTAAAAAACGTTTCCGCACTCCGGGCATTCAAAACGCTTTGCCGCTTCATCAAAAGGTATATTGACCTCAGTCAAACTACTCCGGCAAATTGGACAGTAAAGGGGCTCGTCCTGGTCTTCGGGGACCCAGATGACAGTACCACAGCTCTTGCATTCGTAAGCTCTAAGCTCCATAGAATTCCTCAATAAGCCTATCCAGTGCCTTCTCAGGTTCTGAAGCGTGGGTCACAGAGCGACCCACAACAATAAAATCAAAATTGTGCTCTCTCGCAAATTCCGGTGTCACTACCCTACTCTGGTCACCTGATGCCTCATCTGCAAACCTGATTCCGGGGACAAAAACCCGAACACCAAACTTCCTTTTAACCTCCGGGGCCTCTTTTCCCGAGAGAACCACGTTTTTACCTCCTACCTTCGTAAATTCTTCGACCAGATTTGAGACCACCTCGTTAACATCAATAGCGACACCAAACATTCTCTCGAGCTTTTCCTTATCCAGACTCGTTAAAATGGTTACACCGATGATCTCTACCCTGTCTCCCGCGGCCTCTAAGGCGAACTTTGCCATATCCATACCGCCTGTTAGATGTACTGTGATATAATCCACTCCAAGCTCACGAAGAGCCAGGACCGAATCACCGACCACAGAAGGAATGTCATGAAGCTTCATATCCAGGAAGATTTTTACATCTTCATTCTTGATTTCCTCAACAATAGAGGGGCCGTAGTGACTGAAAAGGGGCAGACCAATTTTAAAAATCCTGATGCGGTCTTTGAAAAGCCTCACCCATGATAACGCCTGTTCTCTGTCCTTAGTATTCAGCGCCAATACAATCTCACCCATAGCTCTCTATCACCTCTTTTATTGTCATCCTGTTTCTCTCCTTCACGTCTTTCTTTAAATCGTAAGCCAGTTTAATCAAAAATTCATCTATTTTATCCTCCGCTCTTTGCGGCACAGGGAAATCAATAATTCCCGCAAATTCTATCAAATCCCCCATAGAAATCCTCGAAGGTGGTTTCACCGGGAGATAGGCTCCATCTATGTTTTCAAGTATTCCCTTCTCCACAAAAACATCGAGAATTATTTTGAGTTCATGGGGAGATGTGTGAATAATCCTTGCGAGCTCCCTTATGGCAGTAGCACCTTTCCCCTTCTCAAAGTTCTCTGAAATTATTAAAAATGCCTTGAGTTTTTTGAAATTGGTCATGCGCTCTTCATTAATGAGCTCGGGCCACTGGAGTGTAGCTGTGATTTCAGCTCCAAAAAGGACAAGAAGCCAGAAAACGTACATCCAGATTAAGAAAATTATGATAATGGACATTGTGCCATAAATATGTTTATAAGCTGCCTTTGTGGTTACATACCAGTCAAAAATCTTTTTGGAGAGTTCCCAGCTTATACTTGTGAAGGCACTACCAATCAATGCCGGCTTTACACCCACATCAATGTATGGAAGATAATAGTACATGATGAAAAAAGCGGCCCATGCAAGCAGCACCGGTGCAATTATGAAAAATATCTTTGTAAAAATTGGCAGCTTGAAAAAGAGCGTTGAGCCAAGTCTTTCTGCCACACGGGATGAGACATAAAAGGAAAGCCCTAAGAGTAAAGGCGTGAGAGTAATAAATGCCCAGAACGAGGCAAATTTCTGTCCCCATGGCCTTCTGCTCCTGACCGACCATATTTCATTTAATGCAACTTCGATGGTGTCAATGATAAAAACAGAGCCAAGCACAAGAAATATCAGACCTATTATACTCAAAGTGGTTGTATTCCCCACAAAATTCTGAATGTACTCCTGAATTTTAGCAGCAGACTGCGGCAAAAAGTTGCTGAAGATAAATTTTTCAACCTGTTCTCTAAAGCCTTTGAATGCCTCGAAAGAGGAAAAAAGAGAAAAAGAAATCGCGGTCACAGGAACGAGTGAGAAAAGGGTTGCGTAGGAAAGCGCAGAGGCGCGTGAAAAACAGCCATCCCTGTTGAACTTCTTGAATAATTTCCAGAGGTAGACAAAAAACTTCTTCAAATTAATTTGCATTCTTAGAGTGTGAGGTTAAGTTCGGTCTTTTTGGAGAAGAAATGAAGTCTGTCGAGGTAGAAATAGACCTTCAAAGACTCTCCACTCTGCGGTGGATTGAAGGGAGGGACTCGTGAAACAAAGCTCACACCGTGCTCTGTTCGATAATAAATAAGAATCTCGTTTCCAAGGGTTTCGACAAAATCAACCACTGCCTTCATCACTGGCACCATCTCAGGTTTTTTATCCCTCTCGCTCCTTACGTCCTCCGGTCGAATCCCCAGGAAAACCTCTCTTTCGAAGTTTTTTCTGAGTTTGGAAACGAGTTTCTCGGGCACCTCTAATTTAAAATCGGGATTTTCAAAGTAAATTTTGTCTCCCTCTTCTTTAAGCTCACCTTCGAAGAAATTCATGGGTGGAGAGCCGATAAAGCCTGCGACAAACTTATTTCTCGGAGAATGATAGAGTGAAAGTGGGTCGTCAATCTGCTGGATCACACCGCTGTTCATGAGAATAATCTTATCACCAAGGGTCATGGCCTCTACCTGGTCATGCGTAACATACACAGAGGTTGCATTGAGTTTTTTATGCAGCTTCGCGAGCTCGGCCCTCATGTGGACCCTCATTTTGGCATCGAGATTGGAAAGAGGCTCATCAAATAAAAATACATCCGGGTTCCTGACAATTGCGCGCCCGAGGGCCACCCTCTGACGCTGACCTCCAGAAAGCTCTTTGGGCTTTCTGTCCAACAAATGGCTTATCTCGAGAGTCTTCGCGGCTTCTTTTACACGTTTGTCGATCTCATCCTTCGGCACCTTCCTCATTCTCAAGCCAAAGGCCATATTGTCATAAACCGTCATGTGAGGGTATAGAGCATAGTTCTGAAAGACCATCGCGATGTTTCTATCCTTAGGTGGAACGTTGTTTACAAGCCTATCTCCTATATAAATCTCACCCGATGTCACCTGCTCAAGCCCTGCAATAAGCCTCAAGGTCGTGGTTTTACCGCATCCTGATGGTCCAAGAATCACGGCAAATTCATGATCTTCCACAACAAAGGAAACATCATTAACTGCCACAACATCGTTAAATTTTTTAGTTACGTGTTTAAGCTCTACTCTTGCCATATTCTCCCTTTAAAAGATGGTCAAGCACCTTGACCAGAGTATCCTTGAGCTGTCTCCTATCCACGACCATGTCAATCATCCCGTGCTCAAGCAAAAATTCTGAGGTCTGAAATCCTTCCGGCAAATCTTCACCAATGGTCTGCTTAATAACTCTTGGGCCTGCAAAACCTAATAAAGCACGGGGCTCAGCTATAATAACATCACCGAGGGCTGCAAAGGATGCCATCACTCCCCCCATGGTCGGGTCTGAAAGCACTGAGATAAATGGAATCTTTGCCTCCTCCAATTTTGTAACACCCACAGTTGTTTTCGCCATCTGCATCAAAGAGAATATCCCCTCGTGCATCCTCGCTCCACCGCCAGAAGATGTGAGGGAAATTAGAGGAACTCCAAGCTCTACGGCCCTTGTTGCTGCGCGGTAGAAAATTTCTCCATAAACTGATCCCATACTGCCGCCGAGAAAGCCGAAGTCTGTTACAAAGAGAATAACCTTAAAACCGCCAATTTTACCTGTGCCGGCAATAGCTGCTTCCTTTAAACCTGTTTTCTTCTTTGATTTCTCAAGCTTTGCCTTGTAATCTGGAAATTCAAGGACATCCACTGTTTCAAGGTTCTCCCCGATCTTTTCCTCAAATTCACCCTCATCGAGGAGAATTTTCACAAAATCTGTTGCACGGATACGGAAGTGATAGTTGCAGACAGGGCAAACATGAAGGTTTTTCTCAAGCTGGTTGCGATAAATAATCTCACCGCAGGATGGGCACTTAACAAATATATCTTTGGGCACATCTCGCTTTTCTATCTTAAGTTCTTTCTTCTTCCTGCGGAATAACATGGTGCAAATTATACTTTTACGTGATAAATCCTGTCAAATAA
>WFZT01000237.1 GCA_015489415.1 Caldifarciminota bacterium
GGCTTGTACCTGGCGACCTCTTCTTTCTCTTTGGCCCTGTAGTACTCCCTCTCAGAAAGCAGAATTCTCTTACGTTTTGGCTCAATCTTCATAACCTGCAGGTTGAGCTCTTCTCCAACCTGATAATTTTTCGCAGGGTCACCTTTTTTCTGCAGATGGGAGACAGCTACAAAGCCGTCAAGTCCCTTATCAACCTCGACTACGACACCTTTATCGGTGATCTGCTTGATAGGAGCCTTGAGGTGTGTGCCAGGCGGTATTTTTGCCTCAATTTCATCCCATGGATTGGGTGAGAGGTGCTTCAGTCCAAGATCGAGTAGTCTCTTCTTCTTGTCAATTTTTAAAACCTTGAGTCTAAGTTTCTGGCCTTTTCTCAGCGCCTCTTCAGGCTTGGCAAATTTCTGAGTCCATGAAATATCCGCAACGTGCAGGAATCCTTCAATGCCATCCTCAAGCTCGATGTAGGCCCCGTAGTTTTCAAACTCTTTTACGACACCCTTAACGATGCTACCTACAGGATACTTTTCCTCGATAAGTGCCCACGGATCAGGCTGGGCCTGTTTCATACCGAGGGAAATTCTCTGTTTCTCGATATCCACGTTAAGCACGACTACATCGACACGAGCACCTTCCTTCACCACCTCAGATGGATGTCTCGGGGGTTTACCCCATTTCATCTCAGAAATGTGAACGAATCCCTCGATACCCGGTTCGAGCTCCACAAAAATTCCGTAGTCAATGATTTTCTTAACAGTTCCGCGAACAGTTGTGCCAACTGGATACTTTTCTTTGACCTTTTCCCACGGATGTGGCTGTAAGAGCTTGAGGCTCAGAGAAATTTTCATATTTTCAGGGTCAACCTCGAGAACCTTTACCTTCACTTTATCTCCAGGCTTGACCACCTCAGAGGGATGTCCGATTTTTGTCCAGGAGAGCTCAGAAATGTAAATCAGACCGTCAATACCACCAATATCAACGAATGCGCCAAAGTCTGTTACGTTCTTCACGACACCTTCGATGACATCGCCCGGGCGAATTTCCATAAGCTTCTGACGGAGCTTTTCCTGCTCCTCGAGGAGCACTTCGCGGCGGGAAACCACGATGTTTTTGCGTGCCTTGTTGATCTTGATGACTTTGACAGGTATGGTTTTACCTACGTAGGACGGGATATTTTTAACTCTTGTGAGATCGAGCTGTGATCCCGGCAGGAAGGCGTTTACTCCAAAGACCTCGACCATCAGACCACCTTTCACTGTTCTTAACACTTTGGCTTCGATGGTCTGATTGGACTGGTAAGCCTCCTTTATTTTATCCCATGCACGCAGAAAGTCCGCCTTGTGCTTGGAGACTATGGTTCTGCCATCTCTTCCATCAAGGGCGTCTATGTAAACGAATACCTCTTTCCCGGGCTCGAGTTCTTCCTCTTTGAACTCGGATTTAGGTGCAACTCCTTCTGACTTTGCACCTATGTCAATGTAAACCTCATCCTGCACGACCTTTACAATCGTACCTTTTACTATTTCTCCCTCTTTGGGAGGGTTTAGCTTTTCCTCCAACAACTCAACGAATCCTATTTCATCACCTCCTTTCGGGTTTTTGGGTTCCTCTGTCACGTTATTTGCCCTTTCCATCTCCTTCATACTATCCTTAAACCTCCTTTGTAAAAGATTTTATTTTCTCCACCACTTCGTCAACGATCCAGGGTGGTGTAGAGGCGCCTGCTGAAATTCCCACCCTTTCAACACCTCCAAACCATTCAGGTTTCAACTCGTCTGGACTCTCTATATGATAGCTCCTTGCTCCCTGCATCTTGCTGACTTCAAAGAGCCTTTTTGTGTTAGAACTATTTTTGCCGCCGACGATAATCATCACATCTGATCTCCTTGCAAGCTCTGCTGTCAGGTCCTGCCTGGTCTCTGTCACATAGCACCTTGTGTTTATCGCCTTGATCTCTTTTGCATACTTAAGGATCTCTCTCACAACATCGCCAAAGACATCGAATCGAGAAGTTGTCTGAGCGAGCACGCCGACCCGTTTACCCTCGAAATTATACTTTTTCACATCCTCCGGGTTGTCAATTACCAGTGCGTTGTTTTCAACAAAACCGAGAATTCCCTGAACCTCTGGATGATCTTTTTTCCCCACGATGACTACGATGTAACCCTCATCGTAAAGTTTTTTCGCTGATAGTTGTGCATTATAGACAATAGGGCATGTAGCGTCAATTACCTTAAATCCTTTATTTTTCGCCTCTTCAATAACTTCTGGAGGCACACCGTGCGTCCTTATGAAAATTGTTTTTTTGTCAGATTCATCAAGGGAATTTACAGCTCTTATGCCCTTTTCCTCTAAACTTTTCACTACAATCGAGTTATGAATAATGGGGCCGAGGGTATCAAACTTCTCTCCCTTCTCGATTGCTCTGTTAATCATGTTTAATGCACGCTGGACTCCGTAGCAGAACCCAGCGTCTTCGGCAACTTCAATGATCATTTCTCGTGAAGCATCCTCCTTATAGATTTTTCAATTTCTTCAGTAAGCCTGTGCATCCCATCTTTCCCTTTAAAGTTTGACGGGTACAGAGGTTTACCAAATTTAACCTTTAACTGTTCTTTTCTCAAGACCCACGTCCAGAACGGTCTCCGTGGCCCCTTAACGCAGGTTGGAACCACAGGAGAATTGGTCTTTATCGCAAGTAAAGCCACACCTTCCTTGAAAGGTAGGAGCTCTTTTTCTGTTTTGTTTCTTGTTCCCTCCGGAAATATTACCACTGCCTTTTCCTCTTTAAGAAGTTTAAGAGCTTTTTTTAGCGCATCTTTTCCACCAGTTTCCCTTTTTATCGGTATGGCATTGTAGGTGGTGATTAGCCATCTGAAAAGAGCATTGGGAATAAATAGGTCCTCTTTGGCAAGAAAATACAGCTCTCTCGGCGATGCCACACCCACAAGCGGTGGGTCCCAGGATGAAATATGATTGGGCGCTATTATCACTCTCTTCTTCCTCCTAACATTCTCAGTGCCTTCAATCCTCATCCCAAAAAGAGCTTTGAACAATGGGTAGAGGATCAGCCATGCAAAACCCCATTTCATGACTTCACGGGTCTTCGTCTCCGAATTTCTCGTGCACCTTTTGGATAATTTTTTCAACCTGCTGCTCTATGGTCAGGTTTGTTGTATCAATTACGAATGCATCCTCCGCGGGCTTAAGTGGTGCAAAGGCGCGGGATGAGTCTATCCTATCCCTTGTCTCGAGTTCTTTTCTGATCTCCTCGGCTGATACTTTTACACCTTTGGCCTTGAGCTCGGCGAGTCTCCTTCTCACCCGTTCCTCAAGCGATGCCTTCATAAAAACTTTAATGTCCGCATCCGGCAGCACGTAGGTGCCGATGTCCCTGCCTTCAACCACCACGCCTCCCTGTTTTGCCAGTTTTCGCTGAATCTCCACGAGGTGTTTTCTCACCCCCGGGTATTTTGCAACAACGGAAACATACCTTGAGACTTCAGGAGTTCGAATTTCCTCTGAAACGTCTTCACCGTCCATGTAAGTTTTCAACACTCCATTCTTGCACTCCTGCCAGATATCGGTCTTATTTGCCACTTCGACAACTTTTGCTTCATCTTCAGGGTTTATCCCGAGCCGTAAAACTTTAAGAGTCACTGCCCTATACATGGCTCCCGTATCAATGGGCGTTAGACCGAGTCTTCTCGCGACCAGTTTTGCAGTGGTAGACTTACCCGATGCAGCGGGACCATCTATAGCAATGGTGAGGTTTTTCATAGGTTGGATTACATTATATCCGCCTGAAATTTTGAATGCAAGTCGAGAAGCCAGTTTTAATGGACCCTGGTGTGGCGCTGGAATTAGTTAATTCTACACGAATCCAGTATAATTTTCGCCCTCATTATGGTAAACAATGCGGAGCAAATTTATAAGAAGATAGCAGAGAAGTATGATTTTTTGAATCATTTCTTCAGTCTGTACATTGATGTTTTGTGGCGTAAGAAGCTTTTGAAGTTGATATCACCTAAAAAGGATGAGGTGGTTCTTGATCTCTGTACAGGAACCGGTGATATAGCCCTTGAGGTAGCCAAAAAATCTGAGGCAAAACCTATTGGGCTCGATATCTCAGTTGAAATGTTAGACGTGGCCCGGGAAAAGATGAGGAAAACTGGGCACAGATTTTCCCTCATAATTGGAGATGCATTACTCCTGCCCGTGAGGAATTCCTCTGTGGATGTCGTTACTATTGGGTTTGGCCTAAGAAACTTGCCTGATTACAGCAGGGCAATTGATGAAATGGTAAGGGTTTTAAAGCCCGGGGGGAGAGTCTTTATTCTCGAGTTTGCACCTCCTGAGAAGAATATTTTCGGCTTCTTTTACTGGATATACCTGAGATACATAATGCCCGTTGTAGGAGATATAATCGCCGGCGTTAAGGAGGACTATAAGGAGCTTGCTGTCTCTATCAGGGCTTTCCTGACGCCGGTTCAGATGAATGATTTGCTGCAAAAGAAGGGGTTCCAGGACGTTAAAGCTACTCGCCTGAGCTTTGGTATTGCTTATATTTACTCGGGAGTGCTGAGGAAATAAATTCAGAGATTTCTGTGACAAAGGGGGCTTGAAGGAGAGAAAGGAGTGGGTGTGCCCGCCGAAGGCGGGCACACCCACTCCTTTCACTTCAACAAAACAAATTTAGTACCAGCTACTCTCCCCTTGAATTCGAGTCTCGCAATATATACACCGGGCATCCGGGCATTGAAAGCTATTCTGTTCACTCCATCATGAGCAGAAACTGTATAGGATTTGATGAGAGAGCCAGACACGTTGTAAATCCTGACGTTTGCAATTCCTGAAGTCTTTAAAGTAAATTCCAGTGTGGCGACTCTTCCTTCTGTCACTGCCATAAATGAGAATGGTTTTTCCACATTTACGGGGGGCTCGGCAACATCGACCCAGTCGGATCTGTTAAAATAAACATCATAGTTATCAGCTACATAGGCAACACCATAGTTTCCACCTCCAATGTACTCAATCACGGGTTTATACGTCGTCATCGCATCATGACTATTTAAGGTAAGAGGAGAAGACCATTGCCCGGAACCATACCCTCTGTGCAGATATTTAACATCCTCAGACGCCGACAAATAATGATAGGATGTGTAAATAACGTTCCATCCGTTATTTCCGTTAC
>WFZT01000238.1 GCA_015489415.1 Caldifarciminota bacterium
GCGTCAGTGGCCCTCTCATATACTGGGCGCCTGCACTCCCGTAAAGTTTGAAAAAGAGATTATCTCTTTCCCGCTGAAGGCTCATTACGATGGCATTATTTGAGAAGAAAGTCGGTGAGAAGTATCCACCGTGCCCAATTGTATAATCGCCAAGATACGACTTGAAGCTCATGAGGTAGAAATCAAATCCCACTCTCAGCACATCGAGGTACATGGGCATTTTGAAGCTGTAACCGACGCGGAAAAGGCCTTCGTACTTATTGTTGTTATAGACCCTGATGCCCCTCAGAACACTGGTGCCAAGAATCATGGAGAGGTCCTTTGGGGGATGACGGAAGACGAGACCCAGCTCTCCACCTGTTTCCATCACTTTTCCGTGGAGTTTCCCAATTTTTGGGGCATACTCTCCCACATAAGCGAGGTAGGATTCATCATTGGGCAAAACAAATCCGCGCAGATAGAACCCCCAGAAATCTGATAGCAGAAAAGTAAACCTGAGGTCACCTTTAAAATTTGTGCCGCCGGCAAATCCCATGGGTGTAATGCCGGCCATCAGGTAAAATGAGCCCGGTGTGAAGGGACCTTCAAAGGTCACCTGGGCGCCAATGCCATCGTCCTGACTCACACCGTTTCCAGGCTCTTCAGCATCTGCTTGAATAGTCACTCTGGTGTTATAGAGAGGAAAGCTCACTTGAACAGGGAATGCCGGAAGTTCCAGATAACTTGTCCCTTTAGTTCCAGATTTCTGCCTGTAGTACGGTCCAAGCTGGATATATGCCCGAAGTTCACGCTGAATTTTCTCCTTGAATTGCTTAATGTAATAAATGGCCTCCTGTCGTCTCAGGACAAAGAAATTTTCAGGTTGAATGGCAGGACCAAGGGAAAGGAGCGGAGGAAGCTGGTTTTTGGAAATATTTTCAATACCAATCTCTTTGGCAATATTTAACGTGTCAGCTATAATGGCTTCCAGAGTGTCTTCTGGCAAAAAAGGGGGAAGGAATTCTTCACCTCCTTTTTTGGTTTCTTTATTGGAATTTAGCTCGGCAACCTCGAGGACTTTAAGGGCATCGTACTTTCTATTGAGAGAGTAAAGAATTTTTGCGTACTCAAGAGCTATTCTCGGATCGAGGCTACCCACGTTGAGCCGTTTAAGTATCCTGAGTGCCGAGTAATCTCTGCCAAGCCCCCTGTAGACCCTTGCAAGGTCAATTGCCACATCTTCATCATCTGGATTAAGCTGAAGGGCGTGTTCATAGAGTTTTGCCGCCTCATCCAACTGCCCATTGGCGGCGTAGAGGCCGGCAAGGCCTTTTAATACATCAATATTGTTTGGGTCAAGCTGATAGGCCTTCCTGTAAAGGACAAATGCCGTGTAGTACTTGTGCTTTTTCTTGTACTCCTCCGCCTTTTTAACAATGCGGTAGACCTCTACCTTTTTAATCTGCTCCTCAATCTCCTTTGACTTGTACCTTTTGTAAAGAGATATGAGGTAGGTGAGGGCTTCATCCTCTTTCTTGAGTTTTATAAGACTCCCCACCAGTCCCTGGAGAGCATCTTTGTTCGACGGATCAAGAACCAATACCTGGCTATAGAGTTTTCTTGCTTCCTCGTATTTTCCAAGGTCAAAATAGACACCAGCAAGTCCCAGTATAACACCGATGTCGGCAGGATTTTCCTGGTAAAGTTTCTGATAAATCTCAAGAGCCTTCTCAAGTTTACCCCTGGATTTAAAGTACTCTGCAAGTTTTAATTTATCCGTGTATTTGATTTTGGCAATTTTTTGCAAAACTTCCGGGGACTTTGTGCGTTTGTATAGCTCCTCGTACACTTTTATAGCCTTATCAAGGTCACCACTGGCGTAAAGTGCATCACCGTATGCGCGCAGTAAGGTGGTGTCGTTTGGAAACTTCTGAAGTAACAGGGAAAATACGGATGCAGCCTCATCGTATTTTTTCATAGCCATGTAAACACCGGCGAGTCCACGAAGCAGGTCGAGGTTATCCGGTGCTATCTGCCGGGCTGCCAGGTAATACTTCAGAGCTTTATCATAATGCCCCTGCTTCTTTTCCTTTTCGGCCTCTTTAATGTAATACTGAATCTGGGCCTGCTGAATGATCTTGATCCCGTCGGGGTCATTTATCAAATTGTGGCTTTTTATCAAATCAATTGCTGCCTGGTATTTTCCGAGGCCGAGCAGGGCCCATCCTTTTCCGATAATCGCATCCTTGTCCTCGGGATTAAGCTCGAGAATTCGGTTGTAGTACTCGATTGCCTTGGTGTCCTGCCCGAGTTCGTGGTAACATGTGGCAATACCGAGAAGGATCCGCTTGCTCGTTGGATTTTGCGCGAGCAATTTTTTATAAATCAGCAGGGCTTTTGCGTAGTTACCCTGATTTTTGAGTTTTTCGGCCATTTCAACGCGGTTTTCTGCCTCAATTTCTTTGATCGCCTTAAGAACTTCTGCAGTCTGCTTGATCTTGTATGCCTTCCTGTAATATTTCAGAGCACTTTCCTTATCCCCGAGGGCAAGGTAGGCACCACCGAGTCCCACAAGGGCATAATAGTTTCTCGGATCCTTCCTCAGCACCCTCTTGTAATAGATTATGGCCTGGTCATACTGTTTTTGATTAATGTAGATGCCACCGATTCCGAGGTTCGCCCAGACATTCCCGGGGTCATACCTTAGAACAGATTTGTACCAAGAGAGGGCGACGTCGGGCTTTCCCGCATTTTTATAGGCATCCGCTATCTTAAGACGAAGATTAACATCGTTGGGAAATTTCTGGAGAAGCTTCAGATAGATGGGGATCATATCAGGCCTGGCCTCCATCTTGATGACAGCGTCTCGGAGGCCTTTCAGGGCCTTCATCTCGTTTGGGTATTTCTCGAGAATTCTACGGTAAATTTTGATGGCGTCGGCACGCCTTTCCGGGATATTCGAGAGAATGTGGGCATATTCAAGCTGGTAATCCAGGTTGTTTGGGTTTCTACGAACATACTCTTCAATCTCACTTAATAGCTCTCTTGCAGTTTTTGGATTTGACGATGCCACCTGGATGTATTCAAATTTTAGATTTTTATCATTTGGACGGTATTTGAGGGCCTTCTTGTAATACTCAATGGCCTTTGAGGTGAGACCCTGGGCTGCGTATATTCTTGCTATCTCAATTATGCTGTTTACATCATCCGGATACTTTGAGAGTATCCGTCGCAAATACTTAAGAGCCTTTGAGTAATTCCCAAGCTTTTCTTCTGTAACTGCAAGTCCGAACAGGGCATCTCTGTCGCCACCGGACTGCAATCCAACGAATATACTTTTTGCTTTGGTGTACTTCCCGGCCTGAAGCAGGGAGTATGCAAATTCAAGTCTGGATTTGTAAGTGAAGAGAGAGGGCTTCGTTTTCTCAACGTCCTCGAAATACTTCACCGCCTCTTTTCCCTTGCCCTCCCAGTAGAGAACTCTGGCAAGGTAGAGCTTTGCCATTATGTTTTTGGGATTCAGCTTAACAGTCGTTCTTAGCTCTTTTTCTGCATTTCGCAGATCTGATTTATAAATATACAATTGGCCAAGGAGGTAATGGGCATCGGCATCTTTTGGCCGCATTTTCAGATATTTTTTGAGTAATCTAATGGCCTCGCTCCATCCTGACTTTTTCGTGCTTAAAATTTCAGCGAGCTCTTTTAACCCATCCGGGTTGTTGGGATAGTATTTCAGCAGGTCTCTGTAGGCCTTTTCTGCGGCATCCAGCTTACCAGAGGCCTTCAGAGAGCGGGCAATTTTCAGTCTCACGTCAAGCCCGTAGATATCCCCCTTTGCTTTCCTGGGAGTCGCAGAGAATAGCATACTGAACATAAGAATTGACGCTATTATTTGCATATGGGTACCTCCAAAGGTAAAATATAGACCATGATACTCGTTAAGGCAATTATTTTTTTTCTAATGAGTTACCATTGCAACCAAAAAGATATACAGAAAATTTTAAAAGAATCATGGAAAACCTACAAAGTTCAATTTATCCAGAAAGACGGCAGGGTCCTCGATAAATACAACGGAAATATAACCACGTCAGAGGGACAGGCCTATGCTATGTTCAGGGCAGTCCTCGCCAACGATAAGGCCACATATTACAGAGTTTTAAACTGGACTCTGGTGAATTTGAGAGAGCACAGAGGGGATTGGCTCTTTGCCTGGAAATGGGGAAAAGACAAGTCCGGTAACTGGGGGGTGCTCGATTCTAATTCTGCAGGGGATGCTGACCAGCTAATCGCCTTCGATTTAATACTTGGGTATAAAAAATGGCATGATGACTCTCTTAAGGCCATGGCCAGAAGAGTGCTCGATGACATCTGGGTGAAAGAAGTAGCCAAAGTTGGAGACTGGTACTACATTTTACCCGGTGAGTGGGCAAGGGATATGAAAGATTACAAAATTAATCCAAGTTATTTCCTGCCCTTTGCCTACCCTTATTTTCAGAAGCTGGACGGCACCCGCCCCTGGGATACACTTATTGTTTCAACTTACAGGGTTCTTGATAAAGCATCCACATGGATCGGACTACCGGTGAACTGGGCATTTGTAAATTCAGAGACTGGCGAAATCTATATTGTCGATGATGATCCAACCGACAATACTTCGGACTTTGGATTTGACGCTGTGAGGGTTTTTCAAAATGTTTATCTGGATTATCATCTCTTTAAAAGGAAGGCTGCCATTTCCTACCTTTACTCCCAGAAATGGCTTATCTCTTACTGGAAAGCCCGGGAGATGATACCTGCTGAGGTAACGGTTTACGGATTTCCTCGTAAGAATTTTGAAGCAGTATCTATCTATGGCGGAGTTTTACCCGCTATCTATGTAATTGATAAGCGTGCTTTTGTGGAAATTTGTAAAAAGAAAATCCTGAAGGCATACAAAAAAGGCATCTTTGGAGATCCAAAAGATTATTATGCACAAAATTTAGTGTGGTTTTCCCTCGCCCTTATATTCTCCAGCTTTACTCTTCCTCTTCCATAAGTCTCCTCTTCTTGTACTCATCCACAAGTGCTCTTATAACCTTGTAGAGGAGGTACAGCACAATGATCATGAGAATGGAGAGAATCAGCACGTGCCTGGCGAAGAAAAATCTCAATCTCTTGAAGAAGCCAACATGGCCAACAATTCTCTTGTGACCAATATCAATGGACTTGACCTCAAAGGAAGAGTTGACCGCTACAATATTTCCTTTCTTGAATTTTGTCAGGATTTTAGGCATTAAAAGTGCCTCAAGAGGATACTGTATATTCTTCCTGTTCCTGGAATAAGCGATGAGGACCGTCTTGTCCTTATTGTATGGAGATATAATCTGCTCCAGGAAACCAGCAGAATCATAGTCGTAGGCCTTTATCACCTCGATTTTAACACCCTCTTCTCCACCGCCAAAAATTCTTTTCCAGAAACTTCTCTTTTTCACAGTAACGTAGGTTCTAAGACTTTTGACCCCATACTTGGTTATGTAGAGATATTTTCTGTCAGATAACTCTCGTATAAACGAGTTGTTTGCCTCGTTGCCAAATGTGATAAAGTGGTAATTTTTAAGCATTTCTTCGCCGCTGAGCTGAGCCGGTGTCAAAACCTTAAACTGGATGGATTGCGGAGAAGTTTCTTTCCCAAAGTAAGTGACAAGGAGCAGAAGATTGTGTATGTCATCATAGTCATACTTATCAGGCAAAACAAAGACCACGTCCTTCATGTTTTGCCAGAGTGTGTACGGGAAACCTGCGTATTTGATCAGACTAACATCGGGCATCTCGGTGAAGTATTCACGATCCATTTTGATTGTAGAGCTCGCATGGATGGTTCCCCATATCTGCTTATCAGAGACCCTTCTACAGGGATCGTAATTAATGGGGAAGAGGTGGAAAACGACAACCATGTGGTTTCTGGCCCCCAGAAGCCATGTTGGGAGTGGTACATTCAAAGTGGCATAGGATTCACCCGACTTATTTCTCAATAGCTTCGAGACCACCGAGCGATTATTTATTATCACCTCAACCATGGATAATCTACCGTCCAGACCTGCACTGTAGCTGTAAACTAACTTCAATTTAGCGCCCTTGGTGAGAAACTGAGCGTCCGGCTGTGTAAACAGGTTTATATTCACAGGCTTGGCATAAAAGCCACGAACAGTGGTGTCGGACATCCCGAGCTCTGAGAGTTCAAACTTTGTCTTTAATGGTATGTATCCCTTTTGCTGCCGATATTTAAGGGTATCCACCATGTTTACATCATAAATAACAGCTCTTGGGCCTGAGAGAATTTTATTACCTGCAAATAGAGCTTTTGCTGCCTTTAATACACCCTGGGGGTCCATTCCTGTTACAATCAAAACGGCCCTCTTGGTGTTTTTAGGGTCATTCTTGACCATGATGACACCTGTTCCAGGGGACACGCCAGCACCCTTCTTGGGGAAAAGCTCATCTGTAGAGGCAAACTTCAAAATCTCCGGGTTTTCTTTAATAGTTCCTACAAGGATGATATCCTTATTGGTCTCGGATGACGATTTCAAAATATTGACCTTTACGTCCCTAAAGGAAATGTAATTGGAGAGGATGAAATCGATGTAGGACATAGCCTCAATGGTCGAGACCGTGGGTGTAGAAGGCACCACAAAATTGATTTCTCTTGGCCCATAGTCCCTTTTATCAAAGAACGGGTATGGGAAAACCCCAAGATTAACGATTGGAGAAATGGGACGATATTTAAACAGAATGTACGATTTCTTGGAGACCTTTGTCCATAGAGCAGGTGAAAAGGGGTCCTCACAGTCCTCTGTGTAGTGCTGATCAACTAAGAAGCTCAGGGTGTTGTAGTCATCCAGTATGTAAGGTGGAATGGGCAGAACGATCTCTGTTGTTACGGAGTTTTCTTTTGTCAACGTTATGGATTTAAGGGTTATGTTGTTGATTGCGATAGAAAGGTGTGACATGCTTGGGAGAAGTGCCTCAGAATGGTTAAAAAATATGTGTATTTCTGTACCTTCCAAGACATTCCATCTTTTGGGTTTCGTAAATGTTAGCCTCTCAGTAGCGTGCAATCCCTTTAAATTCAGGTCTTTTTTCACAAACAGGTCTTTTTCAAATGTGGCTCTATAGGTTGAGACTCCTGCGACTCTGGGAGCCTTTTTAACTGATTTTGGAGGTGCAGCCGGTTTACTCTTTTTGACAACTTTTTTACGGTATGTAGAACGGTAATAAGGTTTCTTACGAACGGTAACTGCATTGAGCATCGAACCTGTTAAGAAAAACAAAACCATCAGGTATAATACCTTCCTCATCGTTTCCTCCTTTTTGTGCTTACTTTTTAGATTTAACCATATGTGAAACAACCCTGACCGGGGTCGTTAGCACTCTGCCCAGTGATTTTAGTGGATTATCCTCCTCAGCCTCAGTATAAATCCACTTATCCGCAGGCGAGTATATAAGCTGAATAATATCTTTTCTGGTCTCAATATCCTCATCTGTGAGATTAAATTTGAGTCCTGCTATAGTGGAATTTTCCAGCTTAACGTACCAGGCAACCTCGGCCTTCACAAAAACCCTTTTGCCCTGTTTACCGAAAATTATGAGGTCAACATTTTTAGGTAAATCAATGGCCTTGTTGAGAGTGATTTTAGCACCACCTTCAGATAAATCCTCCACCTTTCCAATATAACCCTTGCTTCGTATCCAGACCTGACAGGGCAGGTCAACCTCCACCCTGTAGTACCGTCGTCGCTGAGGTCTCTCAAATGCCACGAAGGTCGAGGCAAGGACTATGAAGAAGTTAAACAGATTCCAGAATCCGTTGATGAGCACAGCATCAATCTCATCAGGATGAGTCTTCCAGCGAATGGGCGTAAAGATAATACCTAAAATGGTGAGTGCAAGCAGGGCAAGAAGTGGCCTTACCGGGCGGATGTCAAAGTAGTATTCATCTTCTTTGGCCACTTTGGGGGTAACGACAAATCTTCCTTTTCTCGGATTTATCAGAGTGACAGTAGAAATTACAAGAGAATAGTATGAGCGCGCCGTTTCGTAAATCTCCGTCCAGAAAGAATGTCTCACGTTCTTTGACATGAGAGAACCTGTTAGGACAGCACCTATAAGGTGGGGGAACGCGTAAGCCACAACATCAAGTGCTGTACCAACAAGAGGGTAAATACCGAACAACAGGTATGAGAGGGGGGCAAGAATAAAAACAATTCTTGCATAACCAGAGAAAAAGTGAATCATGGAGTTCAGGTATGCAAGACGCTGAGGGATGGTTAGTCCCTTTTTAAACAATGGATTATCAAGCCTGAAAATTTGAATCATCCCTCTCGTCCATCTACCCCTCTGTGAAACGTAATAAGCATATCTATCAGTGGCAATACCAGCAGCCTGAGGAATGCCAAGATAAACTGAATTCCATCCCCGTGCGTGCAGTTTAATGGATGTATGCGCATCCTCTGTAACAGTATCCTGAGCTATACCACCTATTTCCTCAAGTGCTTTTCTTTTGAGAACAGCACATGAACCGCAGAAGTAAACCGCGTTCCAGAGGTCCTTCCCGGGCTGAACGAGGTGGTAAAAGTACTGCTGCTCCTCAGGTAACACCTTCTCAAGATATAGATTCCTCTCGTAAACATCAGGATTGTAGAAATGATGTGGAGTCTGAACGAGGGCCAGCTTTGGGTCCTTCAGGAAGAATCCCACAGTCATCTGAAGGAAACTCCTTGTGGGCACATGGTCGGCATCAAAGATCGCGATAAGGTCACCGTTAGTCAATTTCAGGGCGTGGTTTATATTGCCGGCTTTAGCTCCTTCGTTGGTCTCACGGGTTATATAGTGAGCACCAAGCTCCTCGGCCAATTTCTTCACCTCGGGTCTACGACCGTCATCAAGCACATAGACCTTCTTTTTCGGATAGTCGATTGCAAGCGCTGCAGCAATGGTTGGCCTCAAAACTTCCAGGGGCTCATCGTAAGTAGGAATGAAAATGTCCACTGTCGGCCACTTACTGATATCCTCAGGAAGTGGCACGGGCTTTCGGTTTATAGGCTCAATGATCTCAAAATAACCAAGGATAAGTACGAGGAAACCATAAAGCTCTGCAAGTAAAAGTATTACACTGACAATAAAACTTGCAGTGTAATAGGTGTTTATAGTCTCGGTAGCCCTCCAGTAGAAGTATCTGAATGAGAGGGCAAAGCTCAATGTAAGCATAAAGATACGCTCTTTTGGGAACCACTTATAAATGATCAGCATGAGGAGCAAAATCGGGGTTGATACAATGAGCTGCTCCTTCCAGTAAAGTTTAAAAGTGATAAAGTAGAGACTGACTATAATTGTTAGAAGATAGATAACAACTTTAAGCCACGGATATGTTCCTACTGACCTGTAAATTAGGAAATCGAATCTTCTTGCGCCTTTCTGGGCTTTCCGGAAGAGGGCGGTCATTTTTTGATCACCTGCTCAAGAACAGCCTCTCTGGCTTTTATTTCTTTGGCCAATAATCTGAATGCCCGCGCTCCTGCTGACCCTGGCTCATGATAGATGACAGGTTTGCCGTACGCAAGGGCCTCTGCAATATTCAGGTCCTTGGGAATCTTGGTTTTAAATGGGATGTTTTTATACTTCTGCTCAAGGACCCTGGCCGTTTGAACCATCAATTCTTCACGGCCGTCGTACATGTTTATGATTATACCAAGTACCCGTAAAGTTGGTTTTAATTTCTCCTTAATGTCTTTAAGAAAAACAAAAACCGCTGGAAGTGTCCTGTATGCGAGGGGTTCGGATTGAACAGTAATCATCACCGCATCCGAGGCCACAACAGCACTTCCCGTAATGCTGTTAAATGTTGGCGGCGTATCAATAAGAATGTAATCGTACCGGTCTTTTACCCCGGTATACTCAAACCAGTTTTTGAGCCTATCGAGGTTTTTTGATACAGATGATATTTTCCACTCAAGGTACGGATTCACCGGACCACTGGGGATTATATCAATGTTCTGGAAAGGGGTTTTCTTTATCACATCCTCAGGTCGGACATTCTTTAAAAGGATATTAAAGCTACCACTCTCCAGCTTTTCCTTGTATAGACCTATGCCCAGATAGAGAGAGTTTTGAGGGTCAAGATCAACTAAGAGAACTTTATCGCCTGATTCCGCAAATGCCGCTCCAAGATTTATTACAACGGTTGTTTTACCCACTCCACCTTTTTTGGACAGTATAGCGTAGATTTTTCCCATATCACTCCTTTACTCAAAGGAGAAGAAGTCTTTAGCAGTTTTCGCTGACTTCTTTCTCTTCTCTATAACCTTTTCAACGGCTTTCCTTCCCTCTTCCTCTTCAATAAGAGATTCAAAGAATTTTCTCGCGGTTTCTTTGCCACCGAGTCTCACTTCTTCTATCTTCTCCTCGATAATCTTTTCCTTCACCTCAGGTGGTAGCTCACGGAATACCTCCTCGAGGATCTTCTCAATAGGAGCGTTCTCCTGCAACAAGGGGTAAAGAATCTCTTCTTTAGATTTCTCCTCTTCCTCGGTAAATGACCTGTAGGGAAAATCTTTAATCTTATACTCCTCTGTCAGCTCCTTTACATCGAGGTCTTCCGATATTTCAATCGGAGGCGGCTCCTCTTTACCGCGCTTTTTTAACTTCTTCTTTATAAGCATTTAAATCACCTCTTTTGCCTCTCCGAGACTGATTCCCAGCTTCTTGAGTAGAAGGGTATAATCAGGATTCTCCGCGAGTATCCTCTCAATTTCTTTGATATTTTTGGAGGTGCTCACAAGGAAGATAAATCTGCCTTCTCCTCCCTTGAAGCTGGTGATCTCAAGCGCTCTGATACCCTTTCCTATGAGCGATGAGAAAACTCCTGTAAAAAACCCCGAAAGGAGCATAGCTGTTGGTAGAACCTCGCTACTCTTGCCGTAAGCAAGCGGAGAATAAACTGGAAGAATATAAAACTGCTTCTCTTTTTTAGCCTTGGATAGGTCAATCTCTGCCCATCTTTTGAGAAGGAGGTAATCGTTCAGGATTTTCAGGAAAAGCTCAACCTCAAGGTCTGTAATGGATTCTCCATAGTTAGAGGTTATGAAGTTGTCCATCCTTTTGTAGAACTTCTCTCCCCAATTTGCACCAATTTCATAGAGAATCTGCATTCCCTCTTCGTATTCTGTCAGCACACCCGCGATAGCGTCGAGGAAATCCTCGGTAACCATGATTTCCACAGGGCTGTTAAAAAACTGAATCCTTCCGCTTTTAATAGCCACGGGAAGCGGTCTTTTCTCCGCCGACTCCTCTACATCTCCCAGATCCCAAAAAGACTCTTTCATAACTCCTCTCCTTTTTCTTTAATTTAAATTGATAGCGTCTTTTAAGTCAAGCTTTATTCTAATATTTTGCGGTATTTGAAAAATATCCTTGCCCGCATTTCGCGCAGTAGCCACTTGCCATGCGCAATGTCGTAAGCTGTTAAGAACATATTCCCCATAAATCCTGTTAAAAGAAGGGAAATACTTAAATTTATTTTCCTCCTTTGCTTTCCAATATCTGGATCAGGGTTTGTTACTCCTGAATAGAGTGAAGCTATGCCATAAACAAGTGCCCCGGATAATACCATGCGGCCACCCAAAATCATAGCCCCCGTGAGCTTCTTATCGAGCATAAAATGCATATAACCGGGGATGAATGCTGAAAAAGCGTAATCATCGTAGCTGACCTTCCAGATGAGAATTTTGTACTCCCTGTAGGTCATTTTCGGGGGAACATAAGGAAGGGTAAAATGGTTTCCGTAGAGCAAATCCCCCTGATTAAAAAATATGCTTAAAATGAATAAAACGTTGAACATCGCTTGAAAATTCTATTAATTCGTAGTTGTAAAGTCAAGCAAAAAACGAGCTTGTCTAAAAATGTTCCCCCTCCCATCCTCCCCCACGCACTTCGTGCGTGGGGGAGGAGACAGGTGGGGGAGATTCCTGTTAGAATTCCAATAAATTGAAATTTTTTAAACCAGCAAAATCTGGCACTTTTCAGGAATTATACTCTGTATCTATTACCGTAAAAAATCCTCTTTAAAGATTGTGCTATTTGGCACTTTTAAAGCCAATATTCAGCAGTTCAAAAATTTAAGCGCAGAGTTAATGCCATCAAAATACTCAATTTTTCAACACAAAACTTTCGATATGAAGGGCTACCGGTCAAGAACCCTAACCTTCTAAAACCCTCTTAGCTATCTCATCGGACATTTCACGGGTACCGACCAGTTTCTCCTCAGGCTTGCCCGAGTAAATATCTCTTGTCCTTAATCCATCGTCGAGAACCTTCTCAACTGCCCTGTCAATCCTGTTGTAAGCATCGTCCATGTCAAAGGTGTACTTGAGCATCATTGCAGCACTCATAATCTGTGCAATGGGGTTGGCAATACCTTTCCCGGCGATATCCGGAGCCGTGCCACCCACAGGCTCGTAGAGACCAAACTTTTTCTCGTTAATGCTCGCAGATGGTAGCATCCCGAGCGAACCTGTTATCATTGCCATTTCGTCGCTCAAAATATCTCCAAACATATTGGAAGCGAGAATCACATCGAACTGGCGCGGGTTTCTCACCAATTGCATGGCAGCATTGTCAATGTAATAATGATTCAACTCCACTTCAGGATAACTTTCATGCACCTCTTCCACTGTCCTTCTCCAGAGGAGTGAGGCATAAAGCACGTTTGCCTTATCAACTGAAGTAACTTTCTTTCCTCTTTTCATAGCCGTATCGAATGCAACCTTGGCAATCCTCTCTACTTCCCACTTATGGTATATCATGGTATCAAAAGCGACATCGTCTTTGAGCTCCTTGGGCTTTCCGAAATAAATACCGCTCGTGAGCTCACGGACAACCATGATATCAAAGCCACCACCAATAATTTCCTCTTTTAGCGGTGATGCCCATACAAGAGGTTTGTAAATTTTCCCGTACCTGAGATTTGCGAAAAAGTCAAAATGCTTCCTCAAAGGAAGAAGTGCCCCTCGCTCCGGCTGTTTATCCGGTGGCAGGTGCTCCCACTTTGGACCACCTACAGAGCCAAAGAGAATGGCATCAGACTGTTCACACCTTCTCAGGGTCTCCTGCGGCAATGGAGTTCCCCAGTTATCGATAGCTATTCCACCTACATCGGCATAAACATATTCAAAACTGACGTCATA
>WFZT01000239.1 GCA_015489415.1 Caldifarciminota bacterium
TAATCTGGACATTTTACTCGATGGCGGCATTATAGACTGGGGAACTCAGGCCGTTTACACAGACCATCTTTATGAAAGATATGCCCAGCTTGTCGAATTTGGTGATGGTTATGCAATGGATATGGAGAATTTAAAACTGCTCGCGCCTGAGTTGAAAAGCCTTGAGCTTATGAGGAAAATCAAGGCCGCTCTGGACCCTGAAGGAAAATTCCCCGAACTTCCGTTATGAAAATTCCCGTCATTTTTGGTCCAACTGCCTCCGGTAAAACCAGGCTGGCAAGGGTCCTTCTTGAAGAAGTTCCGGATATCCAGTTTATAGTCGCCGATTCGAGGAAGATATACAGATATATGGACATCGGGACGAATAAACCACCGGCCGAAATCAGAGATAAATTTTCTCTTGTGGACATCAGAAACCCTGATGAATACTTCAGCGCTGCAGATTTTGCAAAAGAGGCTGAAGTAGAAATCAAGAGAATTCTCAATGCTGGTGGAAAACCTGTAATCATCGGTGGTACTGTCTTATACCTCAAGGCCCTCTTTGAAGGTCTTTTTGAGGCCCCGCCTATAAGTCAGGAGATCAGGCGTCAGCTGAGAGAAAGACTGAGGAATGAGGGGATCAAGCACCTTTATGAGGAGCTACGCAGGATTGACCCGGAAAGCGCGAAGAGGATACACCCTAACGACTGGTTTCGCATCCTGAGGGCCCTTGAAGTCTACTATGAAACAGGGCAAACAATGTCCAGTATGCAGAAAAGGACTGAACCTCCTGCCCATGAGTTTGAGCCTATGTATTTTGGACTTTACCACAGTCGAGAGAATCTATACCGGAGGATAAATGAGAGGTTTGACAGGATGATGGAAGCTGGATTTCTTGACGAGGTAAAAAGATTGCTCGCCATGGGATATTCTCCCGATCTTCCAGCACTCAATACCATAGGTTACAAAGAGTTAATCCAGTATCTTCTGGGAGAAATTTCTTTTGAAAGGGCGATTCTTGTGGCAAAAAGGCGAACGAGAATACTTGCGAGAAGGCAGATTTATTTCTCAAGGAGCCTCAAAGTGCACGTAAAATGGGTGTCGGTTGAAGAGGGGGATGAAAGGATCAAAAGCCTGGTTTTAAGCCATATATGAACAAAAACCGAGAGTATGTTCGAGGATTTTGCCATATGGTGAGCGAAGAAATGGATAAGTTCGGAATATTGCTGAATACCCATTCCACCCCAGCCCTCCCTTCCCAAAGGGAAGGGAGGGAGTTATCTTTCCGCTTAACTCAGAAAAGCAAGGTTGGAACTTTAGACAGAAAGTTAAGGACTTTCCCGGGGAAGAAGGGCTTATGGGAGAATGGGGGAAGAATGAAATTGGAATGCTTGAGCTCTATTATCCTCCATACCTCATGCGTATGGGAAATTATTTTCGGGCAATATATTGGATTGGGTATGAGTTTGAAAAATTGTGTACTTAACTATAAACATGGATAGCCTGATTGATGATTATATAACATTTCTTCTGCTTGAGCGTGGCTTAAGCCAGAAGACCGTGGAAGCATACCGGGAAGACCTCAAGAAATTTTCCCGTTTTGTTAAGGAAAATCGTTTAAAGATTGAAGAGATTGATATCAAAGACCTGAACAAGTTCTTAGAGGAGCTTGAGAAGGCAGGATACAGCCCGTCAACAAGATCACGGATTGTTTCAGGGATTAGAGGATTTTTTATCTTTTTGAATACCGAGAAGGGGTTACCTGCCAATCCCGCAGAGCTTCTTGAGATACCGAAGAAGGCGAGAAGACTCCCGGAGGTGCTGAGTGAGGAGGAGGTGGAAAAACTTCTCATGGCACCAGATGTGGGAACCCCAAAGGGTCTGCGTGATAGAGCAATTCTTGAGATGCTCTATGCAACGGGTATGCGAGTGTCTGAACTCTCGGGACTGAAGATGGGAAATCTCGACCTTGATGAGAGATTTGTGAAGGTTAGTGGAAAGGGCTCAAAGGAGAGGTTTATCCCTTTCGGAGAGGTCGCACGTGATTGGCTTATAAAGTATCTGGTAGAAGTGAGACCCAGACTCGATAAAAAGAAAACGGATTTTGTGTTTCTGAATCTTCGAGATGGTGGTCCTATCTCACGGGTGAGTATCTGGAGGCTCATCAAGTTTTATGGTCTCAATGCGGGAATTCCTCGTGAAAGGCTTTATCCGCACATACTGAGGCACTCTTTTGCCACTCACCTATTGAGGAACGGCTGTGACCTCAGGACGCTGCAACTCATGCTTGGACATGCATCTATAGCCACAACGCAGGTTTACACCCATCTCGATATAAGATATCTTAAAGAGGCCCATCGCAGGTACCATCCAAGAGCGTAGGGTGGGGGTGATGTTGGAAATATGTGGACTTTAGCTTGTTGAAAGGATTTTTTTCAAATCATTTAGGGATAAACTTCACCGTGCACCTTGGAAAGTGGTTAGAAATTTGAGAGGTGTGATAATGGAATTTGTGGGGCGGCGGCCCGAAGGGCCGCCGCCCCACACACTTTCTAATAAGCCTTACTCTGGCTGCACCGTTTCCACATACACAAACTTTCCGTTTTCCACCTTCAGAATCACCGCGGGTTTTATTCCGTCTCCATGCTCAATGGTGATAACTCCAGTCACACCCTCGAAGTTTTTCGTATTCTCAATCTCATCCCTGACCTTCTCACGGTCAAAGGTTCCTGCCCTTTCGATGGCGTCAAGCAGGATGTTGTAAGCATCATAGGATAGAGCGGAAACGGAATCTGGTGATTTTTTGTATTTCTTGTGGAATTCTTTCACAAATTTCTTACCAACCTCGGTCGTTACTCCGTTCTCATCAAAATGTGTGGTAAAATAGAGGCCGTTCACGGCTTTTCCACCGATTTTAATCAACTCCTCAGCCTGCGCAGCATCACCACTCATGAACGTTTGCTTAAGACCAAGGTCCCTCGCCTGTCTCATAATTAGAGCATCTTCAGTGAAGTAACCAGGGACATAGATGAGGTCTGGATTAACAGCTTTTATCGAGGAAAGCTGTGCGGTAAAGTCCTGGTCACCGGTCTGATAGTAAGTTGTGGAAACAATTTTTCCTCCCATTTTTGTGAAATTTTGTATGAAAAAGTTGGCAATCCCAACGCAGTAGTCCTGAGCGATATCGATCATCACAGCGGCGGTTTTGGCATGGAGCTTATCTATTGCAAACTTTGCTGCGACCTTACCCTGGAAGGGATCAATGAAGCAAGCCCTGAAGATATACCTCCTGTTTTGAGTCACAATGGGGTTGGTAGCCCATGGGCTGATGAGAGGAACATGGGCGTTTTCTGCGATTGGCGCGGCAGACAGGGTGTTTGAACTTGAAATGGGCCCGATGATGGCGAAAACACCGTCCTTTTTAATAAGCCTCTGAGTTGCATTCGCAGCCTCAATTTTGTCAGATTTGTTATCCACAAGAACGAGCTCAACCTTTTTACCGAGAACTTTTGGCCTTTCCTGATTTGCAAGTTTGAGACCAAGCCATCCCATCTGACCGTACGGAGCATTAGGACCTGTTATGGGGAGATTTACACCGATTTTTACGACCTGTGCTGAGGAGACCCCCAGCGTCAGGGCGAGGGCCAGTACATATTTTGAGAGCTTCATGCTACAAACCTCCTGTTTAATATGACCTATTATACATAAAAATGGCTATTTTGAAAAGTTTTTCCACGGATTCTCAGTTGACAAAGGAATGCGCTTATTTTAAGATTAGGGCACTTATGAATACAAACAGCGATGCCGAAAAAATAGAGCAACTCCTGAGGGTACTGGCTTACACCATCAAGAGGAAAGGGAGGAGTGCTCTCAAAGACTTTGGTATTACAACGCCACAGTTTGATCTCATGGTAAAAATTTATTTCAATGGCGACATGACCCAGGGAAAACTCACACAGGAACTCCATCTGGCGAAAAGTACGGTCTCCGGCCTGCTCGATAGACTCGAGAGTAAAAACTTTATCAAGCGCGAGAAGGATATCAATGACAAGAGGAACGTCATTATTTCGCTCACGAACAAAGGAAATGCGGTGATTGAGAGAGTGATAGAGGAGCGTGTTAAATTTTTGAGGAAGTTGATCAAGGACTTTGATGAGAGGGAGGTCCATACCCTTATTAATTCCCTGGAAAAACTGGTCTCTGCATCAGAGAATTTAAGTAAATAAAATCCTTCCTTTCCTGAAAAACTCAAGGAAAAATTGGGTTGACACTCTTTTGAGGCGTGATTAATAATAAAGCACTAAAAATTAGGAGGACATAGAAAAGATGGCTAATCATAAGTCAGCGATAAAGAGAATAAGGCAGGATAGAAAGAAAAGGCTTAGAAATAAGAGTTACAAGTCCTACATTAAGACAGTAACGAAGAAATTTATGCGGGAAGAGGATCCAGCGAAGAAAGAGGAACTTTTAAAGACCCTCTATTCTGTGCTGGATAGAGCGGTGACGAAAGGTATTTTGCACCGTAATACGGTTGCGAGGAGAAAGAGGAAAGCAGCCCTTTTATTGAGGGTTGCGAAAGAGGGGACAAAAGAGAGTTAGGGCTGGTTGGTAGGGATTTTACTGGTGGGCGGATAGCTCAGCCTGGTGAGAGCGCCTCCCTTACAAGGAGGAGGTCCCAGGTTCGAATCCTGGTTCGCCCACCATTTTTTATTGAAAAT
>WFZT01000240.1 GCA_015489415.1 Caldifarciminota bacterium
CCGCATCTCCAACCCTCGGTCACTGTTACAATATAACCGGGCCGGTTTACTATTCCTATAGAAATTATAAAATTGAGCCGAGGGACGCCAACGATGTTCAGGAAGTTGTCTGTCCCATTAGATTCACAAATGTTTACTTTAACCCAACTTTACCAGATCCAGACCAGGATGTCTCTGTGGTCGCAGTGGTGAGTTCTCATACCCAGATTTATCAGGACTCGTTATTTTATGCCGTAAATGGGACTTCTTCTTGGAATTCTGTGCCTCACGACAGCGTAGTCGGCTCAAACTACTATTACACCATTCCACATCAGCCACTCGGTAGTATAGTTCATTTCTATATCACGCTCTGGAGGCAGGACTTAAGCTTTGAAACATCCGATACTCTCATGTATCTCGTGCCTGATTTCTCGAAAACCATTCCGCTTGGTTTTGTCCATGTCCTCGATAGAAACGGAGTTTCTATTCTTGAAGGAAGAACCATTAAATTTACCGGGAAATTAACCACGGGAGGCGAACTTGGCCTCACATACTTCTTGCAGGATACCTCAGGTGGAATAGCCATCTATAATCCGGGAGTCTCTCTGAATAGAGGCGACAGTGTTGTGGGAATGGGCACTGTGGAGTCTTATTACGGTCTTGCGGAATTGAAAAATGTTTCCTTCAGCTTGATTGAGCATGGAAACGAAATACCTCCACAGGTGGTTACCTGCAGGGAGCTTTCGGAGAATGGAGAGAAGTATGAAGGTAAACTTTTGAGAATAAAGGGTGTAACCTCGACTGCTACCTTCTTCCCGGTGGATGGAACCATCACTGTGACTGATTCAACAGGTACTTTTACCCTTTTCATCGACAGAGATACTGACCTTGGCTCGCTTCCTGTGCCTGAGGGAGAGTTTGATGTTATTGGTGTTCTTTCCCAGCACGATGCAACACCTCCTTATACTGAAGGCTATCAGCTCGTCCCAAGGTCCCACGAGGATGTGATATTCCAGGGTAATGGAAGTGGTGAGGTCAATATTATCCCGCCCATCGCTTTTCCCGGTGACACGACGTCACTGCATTTTGAAGGTAGCAATTTACCTGGAAATGTCAGGGTAGTTATCCCAACAGGGCTCGAATGGAGCTTTGATACTACTGATGTCCAGGTATCAGGTGTTGACTCATTTAGTATTGATACGACCTCGCGTTTTGTTACTTTTTACAGCACGGACACACTGATTTCTTTTGACCTTGAAAATGTATATGTGCCCGATACAACAAGAGATTACATCTTCATGGTGAAGACCTCTTCTGGCACCAGTTTCAGGAGAATAATGAAATATCCGGTGCTCTACACAGTGACTCCGCTTAAGGATGTTCAGGGTGACGATTACACCTCTCCCATGCTTGGAGATACCGTTCGGATCGGAGGCTGGGTCATTGGCCCATCAGACGTGTTCAGCCCATCAGGTAAGACAACATTCTGGCTCTATGATGGGACAGACGGTGTGGAAGCCTTTTCTTACAGCACAACACCACCTGAAAGGGTGGGAGATTTTATCGTGCTCACAGGAGTCGTCAATGAGTACAATGGACTTACGCAGGTAACATTTTCATCTGATGGATTTACAAAGGTTTTAAGTGTATCTCCTGATTCCCCATTCCTGCCTACGCCTGATACTCTTGGAGAATCTGAGGGACTCAACGAATCCCTTGAAGGTCATCTTGTCGTGGTTCGTGGAAATGTTGCCACTGATCCGTCTCGTGGTGGCAGTGGTTTTAATCTGACAATAATGAACGGCCTTACACCTGTTGATCTGCGAATTTTAGATGCAACCGGAATTGATGTCACACAGTTTCACAAAGGACAGGTCCTGGAAGTTAGAGGAATTGTTTCCCAGTACGACCAGACCCCTCCATTTACTTCTGGTTACCAGCTTATGCCTGTGAAACCCGGCGATATAAGGATTTTTCAGGGTCAGACGACAACAGCGGTTTCCATGCAGCTCAACAGGTCGGTGGGAATTATAGATGATGGTAAGACTTTCACAATAACCGTGAAATCACCTTCAACTGCTGAGAATACTATTACAATCTACGACCTCGAAGGCCGGAAGATCAGGACACTGATTGAGCGACACGTGGGGCCTGTGGTGGTAAACTGGAATCTACTTGACGATTACGGCCAGACGGTTAAATTAGGAATGTATATCATTCAGCTAAAGTCAATTGTAGGTGGAAAGACAAAAGTTTTAAATAAACTTGTGCTTGTGACGAGGAGGTTTAAGTAACATTGGCAGACCCGAGAGTTTTAACAGATAAAAAGCCACCGCACTCTATAGAAGCAGAGATGAGTGTACTGGGCTCTATGATGCTCGATGAGAGTGCGGTGCATAAGGCTATTGAAATTCTCCGTGAAGAGGATTTTTACCTGAAATCCCACAGAATTATTTTCAAAACCCTGGTGGAACTTTATGAGGAGCGCTCCACGACGGACATCCTCTCAGTAAAGGACAAGCTTGAGAAGGAAAACAAACTGCAGGAGATCGGTGGGCCAGAGTATCTCAGTGCACTTGTTGAGGCTGTGATTACTCCGGACCTTGTTACTGAACATGCAAAGATTGTGCTCGAGAAGTCCATTTACAGACGTGTCATTCAGGTGGCAAACTCCATACTTATGCAGGCTTATCAGGAAGGTGAGCCGGCAGACTACCTTCTTGATTTTGCAGAGCACAAAATCCTTGAGATCGGTCAGAGAAGGGTTTCAGGCGGATGGGTGAAAAGTAGTAAAGTGATTGTGGATGTATTTGAAGAAATTGAAGCCATGATCAAAAGGGGTGAGGGCATCGTAAGTGGACTCCCCAGTGGATTCAAAGACCTGGATAAGCTTACAACCGGTTTCCAGCCCGGTGACCTTGTAATTCTTGCATCAAGACCGTCAGTGGGAAAAACAACCCTCGCCTTGAATATAATGCGACACCTGTCCATTGAGGAAAACATTCCGACTGCTATCTTCAGTCTGGAGATGACAAAGGAGCAGCTCGCATTTCGCCTCTTGTGCATGGAAGCTCGAGTTGACGCCCAGAAAATAAGAAAAGGTTATGTGGACAAGTCTGAAATCAAGAAGTTAACTGATGCCGCAAGTGTACTCTCAAAGGCTCCGATCTTTATTGATGACACACCTGCAATTTCAATTCTTGAGCTCAAAGCCAAAGCAAGAAGGATAGTGAAAGATGAGGGTGTAAAGCTGATAGCAGTTGACTACCTCCAGCTTGTTCAGGGGCCAAGGGATGTAGACAACAGGCAGCAGGAAATTTCTGCCATTTCCCGTTCTCTTAAGGCACTCGCAAAGGAGCTGAATATCACAGTCCTTGCACTTTCTCAGCTCTCACGTGCAGTTGAGCAGAGGCATGACAAGCGGCCGCAGCTGTCTGACCTCAGGGAATCGGGTGCTATTGAGCAGGATGCGGATACTGTCCTCTTCATCTACAGGCCTGAAATGGGCAGAAGAGAAGAGGAAGTTCCCGAAGAAGAAAGAAACGTTGCAGAAATCATTATCGGAAAACAAAGAAACGGTCCTGTCGGGACCATTAAATTAGTATTCTTGAAGAACCAGCTGAGGTTTGAGAACTTTACACAACAGGAGGAAGAAATTCCTGAAATAGACATCATTGGATAAGGAGGTTTGAAGATGAAAGTTCAGCTGATTTTGTCGCTGATTTACTTTATAGTCGCGGCACTGTTTTTGGGAGTAAACTCAGAGTATGCAAGAGGGACATTCCACATCAATCTGATTTTCGGCAAGGCAGACGTTGCCATTTTCCCTTTAATTATCGGCATCTCTTTCATCTGGATGCTCATCATTATTCTCATTGACTACATGAGCATAAACTCGCTAAAGAAGCAGATTTACAAGCTAAAAGCACAGGTCCACGACACTGAAAAATCCGAGATGCTAAAACTCCTTAAAGAAATCAATGAAAAATTTGATGGGCACGCAACAACTGTTTATCAGCAGTTGCATGAAATTGAGGAGATAATCAAGGGAAAGCAAAATCAGCAGAAAACGGAGTAGGGGAATGAAAATTTACAACACGTTAACAAAGAAGCTGGACGATTTTGTGCCAATACGAGATAACAAAGTCGGTTTTTACATGTGCGGAATGACCGTTCAGGACAGACCGCACCTGGGGCATTTGAGGACCTTTACCACCGGTGATATCGTGCGGCGGTATCTCATTTACAAAGGTTACGAAGTCACATACGTGACAAACTTTACGGATATTGACGACAAAATCATTCAGAAATCACATGACCTTGGGATTGACTGGCGAAAGATCGGAGAAACCTACATCGAGGAATTTTTCAAAGTAACCGATGAAATAAACATCATGCGAGCTGATTATTATCCGCGAGCGACCCAATTCATTCAGGAAATAATCGAGGCGGTGGAAATTCTGGTGGACAAAGGGTTTGCCTATGTCACCGGCGGCGATGTCTGGTTTGATGTCAGGAAGAAAAAGGACTATGGAAAGCTCTCTGGCAAAAAACTTGAGGACCTGATGGAGGGCGCGAGGGTTGAGCCTTCCCCAAATAAGAAATTCCCCATGGATTTCTCCGTCTGGAAGGCCTGGAAAGAGGGTGAACCTTATTGGTGGTCTCCATGGGGGAAGGGCAGACCCGGATGGCACATTGAGTGTTCGGTGATGTCCACACATTACCTTGGACAGCCCTTTGACATTCATGGTGGGGCGCAGGATTTGATTTTCCCGCACCATGAGAATGAAATTGCCCAGTCCGAGGCAATAAGGGGCACAGAATACGTTAGATACTGGCTCCACGGTGGCTTTGTAAATATAAAAGGCGAAAAGATGTCCAAAAGCAAGGGACTCTTTTTTGCTGCCCAGGAAGTTTTGAAAGAATACGGTGCCAATCCTGTGAGACTATATTTCCTTCAAACTCATTATAGAAGTCCCATAGATTTTTCGGCCGAAAGGCTGACTGAGTCTCAAAAGGCTTGGGAAAGGATTTCGAATTTCCTCGAAAAAGTACCGGAGGGTAACGGAAAGGAGACGGACTTTTCTTTTGCTGGTGAATACCTGAAGAGATTTGAAGAAGCTATGGACGAGGATTTCAACACACCCCGTGCAGTTGCGGTAATTTTTGATATGGTAAAGCAGGGAAATGCACTTCTTGATAAGGAGCCTGAGAAGGCGGCAGAAATCGGCAGAGTACTTAGAACAATCTTAAATATTCTTGGATTCAAGCCTGAGAAAAAAGAGAGAGCAGGAATCGAAGATGATCTTGTTTCTATCATCGTAGAAGTCCGCCAGAAGATGCGCCAGGAAAAGAAATTTGAAATTGCGGACTGGATCAGAGACCAGCTCAAAAATCTTGGAGTAATCCTCGAGGACACCCCTCAGGGGACAAAGTGGAAGATAAAATAAAATCTGGTTTTTAGGGATGTAGAGTTGTTTTAATTTTTGTGGGGCCGCGCACTATTTTTCAAACTTCAAGCCTTTCGGTCAATATTTATACACTCGCTCAGGAATATCTCATTTTTCCTGAACCTGCAAATACCCATTTGCCCATGGAGCCAGGATAGGAAGAGAATTTGTCTTACATTCTTTGACACAACCTTTATAATTTCTATGACAAAAACTTCATGGAGGTGTTTTTATGGATCGTCCGTGGCTGAAATTCTACGATGAAGATGTACCACGGAGTATTGATTATCCCAGAATGCCCATCTATGGCATTCTCGATGGTTCAGCAGAAAAGTTCCCCTCCAAAACGGCTTCCATATTCTACGGTAAAAAGCTCACTTACAAAGAGCTAAAAGAATTATCCGATAGATTTGCAAATTCCCTCAAAAAACTTGTCATTGGAAAAGGAGACAAAGTAGCACTTCTCCTGCCAAACTTCCCGGGTTACGTTATTGCCTACTTTGGTGCTTTAAAATCCGGCGCTGTCGTTGTCCCACTGAATCCCCTTTACACAGAGAGTGAGCTTGAGTTTCACTTTAACGATTCCAGTGCGGAGACCGTTGTTACAATCCCTATGTTTGTTGAAAAGGCAGCCGCACTAACGAAAAAGACACCACTCAAGCGTGTCATCGTTTCCTACATTGCTGACTTTTTACCATTTCCCCTCAGTTTTGTTCAGAAACTCAGAGAAAATCCATATGTGAAGCGGGCAAAGAAGACCATTTCAGGTGAGCTTCTCAATATGAAAGACATGATTTCGAGCCCTGCCACTGGTTTTAAACCTGCACAGGTGAATCCCGATGAGCTTGGAATTCTCATTTATTCGGGAGGTACAACAGGTGTGGCAAAGGGGATAATGCTCTCTCACTACGCAGTTGTGGCAAATGCCCACATGATCAAAGCCTGGGGTCACCTTGATGAAAACGAGAGGATGCTGGCAGTGCTGCCGTTTTTTCACGGCTACGGCATGAATGTAACCATGAACGCAGCACTACTCTCGGGCATGTCCATTGTAATGCTGCCCAGATTCAGCGCGCGCGAGATGGCAAAGACCATTGATAAATACAAACCCACGCAGACCGCAGTTGTTCCCACCATCCTCGTTGCACTTTCCGCTGTCAAAAACGTGGAAAAGTATGATTTTTCAAGCCTCAAGGCCATTTGGGTTGGAGCTGCCCCGCTGACTGCTGCCATCAAAGAGAATTTTGAGAAGAAAACCGGTGGACGTGCCATAGAGGGTTATGGCCTCACCGAGGCAGTCACTGCAATAATGGCCAATCCCATGAAGGGAAAACACAAGGTAGGAAGTATCGGACTCCCATTCCCTGATGTTGATGCGAAAATCGTTTCACTTGATGGAACAAAAGACCTTCCATCCGGTGAGGTGGGAGAGATTGCACTAAAAACCCCGACCGTGATGCTCGGTTACTACAATAGACCCGAGGAAACTGCAAAAACCATTAAAGACGGCTGGCTTCTCACTGGGGATATTGGTTTTATGGACGAAGAGGGTTATTTTTATATAACCGACAGGAAAAAGGACCTCATCATTGTTGGTGGATTTAACGTTTTCCCGAGGGAAATTGACGAGTTGATTTATAAGCATCCGAAGGTGAAAGAGGGAATAACTGTTGGCGTGCCTGATGAATTTAAGGGTGAGAAAATAAAAGTCTTTATCGTGCTCAAAGAGGGTGTTACAGCCACGGCAGAAGAGTTTATTGAATATTTCAAAAAGCACCTTGCCCCCTACAAAGTGCCAAGTGAGGTAGAATTCAGGAAAGAGCTTCCAAAGAGTGCAATTGGAAAGATTCTTCGAAGGGTACTAAGAGAGGAGGAAATCAAAAAGCGTGGTAAAAATACCTAAGAGGCACGAGGTTTGCAGGAAATTTAAGGAGCAGGGGGGAAAGGTTGCGGCAGTATTGCCCATCCATTATCCGAGAGCACTTTTGAGGGCTTTTGATATACTACCTGTGGAAGTGTGGGGACCTCCTCAAGTGGACGTAAGTTATGGAGGTGCACACCTGCAGCCCTATGTTTGCTCGATAGTTCACAATGCCCTTTCGTTTCTCAAAACCGGTGGGCTGGATGAAACCGACATTATCATTGTTCCGCACACGTGTGACTCGCTTCAGGGATTTGGAAGCATTCTGCTTGATTTTGTTAAGCCCAGACAGCCGGTTTTTCCAATTTATTTGCCACGCGGAAAAAGGTCGGAGGATGTTGAATTTCTGGTGAATGAGTTTAAATCTCTATACAGGGGGCTCGAAAAAATTACCGGCAAAAGCCCGATGGATGATGAGATGCTTAAGAGAATCGAAATTGAAGAGGAGGCCGATGCAAAGCTAAAAGAGCTTTATGAGATCAGGGGTGAATTTTCCTTTGAGTCAGGAAAGACCAAAAGCAGGTCAAGCAAGGGAGAAGCCCTTTCAACCTACGATTTTTACAGGGTTGTGCGGGCAAGAGAATTTTTACCAGCCGAGAAATTTATTGAGATTGCTGACGAGGTGATTTCGGAATATTCATTTGTAAGAGATGGTGTGCCTGTGATACTTTCGGGGATAGTTCCAGAGCCCATGGAGGTTTTGAATGCCATTGAAGAAGCCGGGGGATTTGTCGTTGTAGATGACCTTGCCTGCTGTGGCAGACGTCTTTATGGACGTGGAAAATCGAGTGAGCCATTGAAAAGGATGGCCGAAAGGATTATTTTCGGGCCACCTGATGTGACACGAGGGAATTTGATTGAGGAGAGGTTTGAACATTTGAAGTATCTTGCTGAGGTCACAGGGGCACGCGGTATCATTTTCTATACTGTAAAGTTCTGCGAGCCCGAGTTATTTGATTTACCTGACCTGAAGAATAT
Organism: Caldifarciminota bacterium; assembly: GCA_015489415.1. GTDB lineage: Bacteria > Hydrothermota > Hydrothermia > B15-G9 > WFZT01 > WFZT01. The sequence goes on from WFZT01000240.1 coordinate 8,329, forward strand.
GCTGAAGAGTGCGGGGGTACCTTCGGTGCAGGTTGAGATCGATATCGGTGACCCATTACCTCATCAGACTATCACGAGATTGACTGCGTTTTTAGAGGTGCTGGCATGAGTTTGAAAGACCATCTCAAATATTACTGGAATGTGAAGCTTGTTGGGAGTGCCTATCTCAGGTGGCAGAGGTGGCAGGCAGAGCGGAAGCCTCGAATTCCGCGAAATTGGAGAACGAATATAATCGCACCACCGCTGAAGATCAGTGCCCGCACAAAAGAGCTGATCTCAAGGCATTATCTTGAGGGAAGGTATGCGAATGGGCATAAGCCTGTTGCGTGGGTTACATCTGGTGGGCCGGTCGAAATCCTTCAGGCTCTTGGCTTTTATGTTTTGTATCCTGAAAATCACGGCGCGCTCTGTGGAGCGCGCCGTTACGCTCTTGAACTCTCAGAAGAGGCCGAAAACTACGGTTTCTCCCAGGATATTTGCTCATACGCGAGGACGGATATAGGGAGCATGCTCTCGGGGAAGACACCGATTGGAAGACTTCCAAAGCCTGATCTTCTGCTTGCATGCACAAATATTTGTCAGACAGTGCTTTTCTGGTATCGAGTGCTTGCAAAGCATTTTAACGTTCCGATTATCCTGATTGACACACCATTCGTTTACAAAGATGCACCGGAGCACGCTATTGAATACGTGAAAAAGCAGCTCGAGGCTTCGATTCCGGTGGCCCAGAGGGTTGCAAAGAAAAAGCTTAGCTTTAAAAAATTAAAGGAAGTTGTGAGGCTCAGCCGTGAGGCTTCTGAGCTGTGGCTCGAGATTATGTATAGGGGAAAGGCAAAGCCTGCCCCGATCTCGGTTTTTGACCAGTTCATACACATGGCTCCAATTGTGGAGATGCGGGGTAAACCCGAAACGGTGGATTTTTACGCAGCAATGCTCAAAGAGGTTGATGAAAGAATCAAAAAGGGTATCGGAGCAGTGAAGAATGAGAGGAAAAGGCTGCTCTGGGATAATTTGCCCATCTGGTATAAACTGAGATTCCTTGCGGAGTATCTTGGTGAGCATGGGATTTCGGTGGTTGCTTCTACTTATACCATGGCATGGGGTGAGCTTGCCCCATTGATTGACCCGGAAAGACCCATTGAATCAATGGCAAAGACTTATATTTACCCAATTTTGAATCGTGGAACAGGCTACAAGTTGCAAAAGATGAGGGACATGGTTGAGGAATTTGACCTTGATGGTGCAATTTTGCATTCTGACCGCTCGTGTAAGCCTTATTCTATCGGACAGGTGGATCAGAGGAACAGATTGATCAGTGAATACGGGATACCTGCTCTTATTTTAGAGGCTGATCATAATGATCCCCGGGCATTTGCAGATGAGCAGGTAAAAGCAAGACTTGATTCATTTATAGAGATGCTGGAATGATTAAAGCAATAGGAATTGATGTAGGTTCAACAACGGCAAAGATTGTAGGAGTTAACGAGGGTGGGGACTTTGTGTGGAGCTATATTGAACCTGCCGACCCAAGGGTAGAGGACCAGGTGGAGAGGTTTCTCGAGAAGGTCAGGGAAGTGGCAGGTTCCATTGAAGGAATTCCCATAGTGGCAACAGGTTATGGAAGAAACCTTGTCCATCAGGCAACGAAGAAGGTGACAGAAATCACCTGCCATGCGCGCGGGGTTTTCAAGCAGCTTGGCCATGGTGGAACGCTTGTGGATATTGGTGGACAGGACAGTAAGGTGATTGTAATAGGGCCGCATGGAGAGGTGGTGGATTTCACCATGAACGACAAGTGCGCCGCAGGGACAGGAAGATTTCTTGAAAATACTGCCGGAAGGCTCAGGGTGAAGCTCGAAGAGATGGGGAGTGTGGCCCTCTCTGCTCCTGAAGAGGTGAAAATTTCCAGTACGTGTACGGTTTTTGCTGAATCTGAGATTATTTCAATGATTGCTCATGGTGTGAGGGTTGAGCCCATTTTAAAGGGGCTTCACAGGTCCCTTGTGAAGCGAATTGTTGCCATGATTAGAAGTGTGGGGCTGGTGCCTCCATTGATGCTGTCCGGGGGAGTAGTAAAAAACCCGGCAATAAGGAAGATGATTGAGGAAGAAACGGGAGAGAAGGTAATTTTACCCGAGCACCCGCAGTTCATGGGCGCCTACGGCGCCGCCTTGATAGGATTGAAGTTGGGGAAAGGGTAGGCAAATTAGGAGAATTATTAAATTCAAAGAATTTTGTTTACTTTCCTGAGAGTTATTTGGTTATAGCAATCCCCATTGGAAATTATAAAATATAGCCCCTCACCTTGCCTCTCCCCGCAAAGAATTTATGCGGGGAGAGGAAGTTTTTGGGTGTAGGAGTAATTGATTGAACATGCAAACGGAGCGCATAGGCTAAATGAATTTCCACCTGTACATCCCTGCAATCACAATATAAATTACCAGAAAACCAAGTAGAACCTTTCTAACAAGCGAAACTTGTTTCCCCCAACAACACAAAATATTTCCCTCCCCTGCGCTTTGCGCTGGGGAGGGTGAGGGAGGGGTATTCCGCTTGAAATCTTGAAATTACATATCTAAACCATCACCCTTACCCCCTTCTGCTAAGCTGAAGAGGTAGATAGATTTTTCCTCAAAACTTTTGAAATGTAGCCTCTTTCCTCAACCCTCTTAAACAAATTTTTGTGGGAAAAGTTTTTTATAAAATCGTCAACCTGTTTGAGCCCCCTCGTTTAGACGCTTCCTCGTAATTATGCGCCCCAATTTACACTGTAGCAAATTCAACAATGTGCACCAATAGAAACCCGGTTGTTTGTGCCATCGGTGGAAATTATCATATCAATATGAAGAAAGAGTTGAGGCCTGAGGAACTCAAAGATAGCCTGATTTCAGGTGCGGCCAATGTTATTAAAAATCGGGAAAAGCTCAACAAGATCAACGTCTTCCCGGTGCCGGATGGGGATACCGGTTCAAACCTTGCGGAGACCTTCAAAAGTATTCTCCAAACCCTAAAAAGTCGCGATTTTGACAGTGCCCACGCTCTTCTCAGTGCTGTATCACGAAACATGCTTAGAAATGCCAGAGGAAATTCAGGGGTCATATTTTCCCAATTTTTCTACAGTTTCAGCAAGTCTTTGAAGGGCAAGAAAAACGTTTCAATTCATGATTTTGCGGAAAGTATGAAGCAATCTATCAAAAAGACCTATGAAGCACTTGAAAAGCCTGTCGAAGGCACTGTTCTCACGGTCATCAGAGAGGTATCCGAAGAGGCTGAGAAAATTTCCTTGAAGGTAAATGATTTTCGTGAATTTATAGAGCATCTTCAGGAAACCGCTAAAAAATCGGTTGAAAAAACGCGGGAGACATTGCCACAGTTGAAAAAGGCACGGGTGGTGGATGCCGGTGGACTCGGATTCCTTTATTTTTTACAGGGAATTTCTGCTTATTTTAAAGGAGATAGGATTAAATTTGATGAGGATTTTTCGGCATCCCGCGTTGACGAATACAAGGCTGAATTTAGCGAGAAGTATAGATATTGTACAGAAGTTTTACTTGAGGATAGCAGATTAAATTCTGTTGAAATAAAAAGGAAGCTCTCTTCTCTTGGAGATTCCCTTATTGTTGTGGGTGACCCGGCTCTATTTCACATACATATTCACACAGACGAGCCTGAAAAAGTTTTTAAAACACTTTCCGAAGTTGGAAAAATCAGGATGAAAAAGGCCGACGACATGCATGCGCAGGTGCGCATCAGGCAGGATTATGCAATTCTTGTGGATTCAGGAATGGACCTCCCTCCTTCGTATTATCAAAAATATGGGTTCAAGGTAATTCCCTTTCAGGTTTTCGTCGGGAATAAATCGTATAAAGAAGGAGTGGATATATCTCGTGAAGAGATTATAAAAATCCTCACTTCAAACAGATGGAAAGAATTGAAAACCTCGCAGCCTGCCTTCTCCGATTATTTAGAAGCTTATAAAGAGCTCTTAAACCGGGCTCGTCACGTATATGCCATTCATCTATCTTCAAATTTCAGTGGCACATATTCGAGTTCGGTTACAGCCGCGGAAAGGATTGACCCTGAGCGTATCACGGTTTTTGACACAAAACTGTTCAGTATTGCTGCTGGTCTGCTGGCTTTAAGGATCAGAGATATGATTGAGAAAAAGATGCCGCGAGAGGAAATTCTAAAGAAAATTGAAGAAATTCGGCTCCAATCCTTTGCTGTAATAGTTCTCGATACCATGAAAAATTTGGTTCATGGAGGTAGGGCTGGGAAGCTTAAAGGAGGGTTTGTAGATTTCCTTGGTATCAAATTGATTATCACCATTGATGAGGATGGATACCTCAAAAAACTCACCCAGGCCTTTGGAAGAAAAGCCGCCCTCAAGAAAGTTTTATCTCTTTTGCGAGAGAAACTGGACCCGGGACGCACTTATGACTTTGGAATAGCTCACGTAAATACACCTCAAAAAGTGGAGTTTATCAGGGAATTCATCAGGTCAAATTTTAAGTACAGGGACATTATCGTGAACTACACCACCCCTGCAATTGCTGTCTATGGTGGTCCTGGAGCTTATGGGGTATTTGCGGTACCTGTAGAAGAATAGACCAATCCCTTTGGCTAAATAGAGAGGCAGCTAAGAATCAGTTCTGTAATTAGCCCTTTCTCGGGGCAATAACAAGAACAACATTATCCCCACGCCCAACCTGATAGACCCTGATCTTTCTATCCCTTTTGAGAATATCCCTGATGAGTTTTCTCTCTTCGGGGGAAAGGTCATCGTCAATGCGCATTTCCATGCCAGTTTCTTTTACCCTCTTTGCAACGGCTTTTGCCTTGTTGATAATGAACTCTCTACGACGTCTCCTGTATCCAGAGACATCTATGTCCACATGGATGTCATTCTTTTTACGTTTGATGAGCAAGGAGAGAAGATAAGCAAGGGCATCCAGATTCTTTCCCTTTTTACCAATGAAAACAGAGTCATACCCCCTGGTATGTATGTTTACATTGTATCTTTTCCTCCTTCTCGGCTCTATATCAATTTCGACTTTGACACCGAGGGTATCAAAAAATTCTTTTATTACCCCTTCTATGATGTCAAAGTCCTCTTCGTCCAGATAGAGCCGAATTTTTGCAGGCTCGCTATTAAACCCTTCATTTATAATTTCAAAGCGAGCCTCACTCCTCTCTATGCCTGCCTTCCTTAGCGCCTTTTCCAATGCCTCTTCTACCGTTTTTCCTTCCTCTTCGATGTACCGCATTCTCTACCCTCCGCTGTACTCTTTTTTGATCACGTACTGTTCAATTATGCTCAACAAATTATAAACAAACCAATAAAGTACTATCCCTGATGGGAATTTAAGGAATAGCACTGTAATGAAAATAGGCATAAACAAAGCCATCATCCTGGCATTTTTATCCTGCGCTGGCTGAGTTAACGCCTGTCCAAGACTTGCCAGACCCATTAAGATTGGCAAAATAAAGTAAGGGTCTGCACTTGAAAGGTCTTTTATCCATAGAATCCAGTGTGCCCCCCTCAGGTCAATGGTGGTCTTTAAGACCTGATAAAGAGCCCAGAAAATGGGGAACTGTAGCACGAGAACAAGGCAGCCCGAGAATGGATTTACCTTATACTGCCTGTAGAGCTCCATCATTTCCTTGTTTAATCTCTGAGGATCATCTTTGTATATTTTCTGCAACTGCTTCATTTTCGGCTGGAGTTCCTGCATCTTCCTCATGGATTTCAAACTGTATCTGGTGAATGGGAAGAAGAGGATTTTCATCAGGATGGAGAAGATTACAATTGCCCAGCCATAATTTGGAATAAATCTGTGGATATACCTCAATGCGTAAAGGATTATTTTGGAGAAAATGTTGATGACAGGAGGTCCGAATTCATAAATACTTGCAAGGTCGTATCCCACATCCTTAAGGAGGAAATAGTCAATGGGCCCGAAATAAACCTTTAATGGATGTGGCCCATCTTTAGAAAGTGCATCAAAAGAAATCCTGTCTTTTTCCGCTCTTGCATAGACCCTATGAAGCTTCCCCTTGTGAATTACATCAAAGGTGAAGTATTTTGTCCTTATGCCAAACCATGTAAAGTCATCGGCAATGGCCTTAAATTCATACTTTCTAAGTTTTTTGAGCCCTATTTTGTGGAGTTTATCTTTGTAATAGATAAATTTAAAATGTCTAACATCGTCAGAATGATTTTTTTCTGTCCCTTTCAAACCTGAATCAAACCTGTAGAGGATTTCACCCCTGTAACCCTTGATTTTAAGGTCATAATCGATCATGTAAATCTTTGGATCGAATTTAAAAACCTTTTCTATCTGTAGGTTATCATTAACTCTGGAAACAAGCTTTAATTCAAAAGGTCCATTTATAACAAAAGTATCTTTGGCCGCTTCGAAATCGAGATTTATCCCTTTAATGCTATCTGTTTCAAAATCAAACATTCCGTAACCTTCAGGGATAAGCTCAACGGGTTTACCAAAGGCATCTTTGTACTTTTTCAAAGTGTAACTTACAAGTAATCCCCCTTTCCTTGAGAATTTTGCGATAAAGGTGGGTGATTCCACTACTATCGGGGTAGTTACCTTTACTGTTTTAACTGCTTTTGTAACGGTTTTCTCAAGGCTTTTCCCTGCCTTTGTGGTATCAACCTGAGTGGACTGAGCTTTACTTACAGGCTTTTTGGGCTTTGGCTTCATGAAAAGCGCCTGATACAGGATGAGAAATAGGAATATGAATATGGTGTATGTTAGAAATCTTTTATCCATAGCTTACCTCACAGGGTCGTAACCTCCGGGATTTAGTGGATTACAACGCAAGATTCTCCAGATAGACATTAAACCTCCTTTTAAGATTCCGTATTTTTTGATTGCCTCGATGCTGTAATTTGAACAGGTTGGGTAAAATCTACAGGTGTGTGGGAGAGAGGGAGAAATAGCCCTTTGATAAAATTTAATCAGGGAAATTGCAATGTCACTCAGGAATTTTCCAGGTCCTTTGCGAACCTTTTCAGGTCTTCCTGAATCTCCTCCCATCTGGCCCTCAATGTATTGTGAGAGCCCATGAATATGTATTTCCCGGGTGGTAAGATGTCCAGGTTCAGCCTCACGACTTCCCTGAGCCTCCTCTTGACCCGATTTTTTTTGACCCTGGTTCTTAACTTTTTTGAAGCCGCGAAGCCGAATTTCTTTTCTTCTGACGGTACCCAGTACACCACGAATGTTTTTAATCTTCTCCATCTCCCGTTTTTTATAATATAAAAAAAATCCTCGTTCTTCTTTAAGGTTTCCAAAAGAGCATAAATCAGGCTGTTAAAACTTTTCTTCCTCTTCTTCTGCGGTTTCTTATAATTTTTCTACCTGATTTTGTTTTCATTCTCGCTCTGAAGCCATGTCTTCTCTTTCTTTTAATAATAGATGGCTGAAAAGTCCTCTTCATTGGGGCCTCCTTGGGGAATTTTTACAAGTGGGCGATGGAGGATTCGAACCTCCGACCTCTTGCATGTCAAGCAAGCGCTCTAACCTACGCTGAGCTAATCGCCCACGTTAAGCTCGTATATTATAATAAGTATGCAAAAAATTTACAAGTGAAGTTGGTTCTGTTTATGGGGAGAGGTAAAAAGTAAAGGTTTTCGTGGATTCCATGATATTAAATCCATTGAAAGCCACAGCTCCCATGTAAGAGTGAAATATTACCATTCTGGAGATATCCAGATCGGCCAAAAATAAGGCTAACCTGCCGTGTACGATACTTCCGGGTATTTGACATTTCATTTTCTTGGCCAATAAACTAAATCCCGATGAGAAAGATTGGATGGATAATAGCGATAATTGTTACCATTACAGTTTCTGCGGCCTTTCTATATCACGGGATAAAGGCCGGAGAAAATAACGAAATAGGGATGAATGCATCACTTATCTGTTTTTCATGCATCGGGCTTGAATAATGGTTTCGAAAATCAGGAGATTTTTTCAATATATAAGTGCCGCCGCCATTGACAACTATGTCAAGGGGGTTTTAATAGGGCAGGCCATTTATCAGGGAGTTTTTAAGAACGTACCTGCACCTGCCCTCAACTGCTACTCGTGCCCCCTTTCGAGATTCGCCTGTCCCATTGGTACTTTTCAGCATTTTTTGACCCTCAGACAGGTCCCGTACTTTATGCTTGGTTTCTTTGGCTTCATCGGAGGCTTGATCGGAAGGGCTCCATGTGGATGGATCTGCCCTTTTGGGCTTATCCAGGAACTCCTCTACAAAATCCCTTCATTCAAAATCAGCTTGCCTGAGTGGGTAAAATACTTCAAGTATGTGGTTCTTGTCATTCTTGCGATTTTGTTGCCAATTTTTCTCCTTGAGCCGTGGTTCTGTAAATTCTGCCCCGCAGGCACAATCGAAGCCGGTATCCCACTTCTCGCCTGGAATCCAGTTAAATCCATGGGGTCATCCCTGTATGACCTTTTAACCACCCATTTTTACGTCAAATACGGGATATTACTCGCATTCCTTGCCCTGTTTATCACGACCAAGAGACCATTTTGCCGTATGATGTGCCCACTTGGTGCTATTTTCTCCCTTTTCAATAAGTTCGCTGTTATTAGAATGCATGTTGATCTTGATAAGTGCTCCAGGTGCGACCTTTGCTACAATGTTTGCCCCATGGAGATAAGAATCTGGGAAAATCCAGACAACGTAGACTGTATAAGATGCATGAAATGCTACGATGTATGCCCGGATAGGGCTATTCAGGTGATAACTCCCCTAAACTTCCCGGTAGAAGTCAAGCTACAAAAGAATTATCCTCCGGCATGATTTTCACATATTAGCCCTGAATCACAGATTTTTTCTTTTTCAATCTGGATGGTTGTATGAGTGATGCCAAATTTGTCTTTAAGTGTGTCCTGAACCCTTTTCAAAATACTATCCGTGTCTGAGCTTGATGCGACCAGATGACAGGAGAGAAATATTTCCTTTGAATCAACACTCCAGACATGGATACTGTGAATATCGTCCACGCCATCAATTTTCTTAATCTCCCTGGCAATTTCATTTATGTCAAAACCTTCGGGTACCCCCATCATGAGAATGTGCACCGTATTTTTTAGTAACTCATAGGCGCTTTTTAACATCAGAATGACTATCAAAAAAGAGATAATTGGGTCGAAAAAAACGAATCCTGTAAAGTAGATAACTGGAACCGCTATTACCACAAGTACAGAAGAAAGTGTATCATAAAATAAGTGGAGATAGGCGGCTTTAACGTTGATGCTATGCTCTTTGTGTGAATGTAGCATAAGGATACTGAAGAAGTTTCCAAGAAGTCCAATCACTGCTGCAACTGACATTACCCCAAGCTCAATAGGCTCCGGGTGGGTAAATCTCTTAACAATTTCAATCACTATCCAGATGGCGACTGCAAAAAGGAAGACTGCGTTTAAAAGCGCGGCAAGGATTTCTGACCTTTTGAAGCCAAAGGTGTGTCTTTCATCTGCTGGCTTCTTTGAAATCCTTTCCCCGAGATAGCCAATTATGAGTGAGAGAACATCACTCAGGTTATGGATTGCATCCGAAATGAGGGCGAGGCTCCCGGATAAAAGCCCTCCCAATATTTCCACAAGGGTAATAGTTATATTTAGCAGGATTGAAATGAGAAACTTACGGGAGAGATTCATTTAGAGGTAAATTCTTTGACAATTTTTCGTAGTTTTTTATCGTTTTTGAGATGCACGTAGGCAAATATTACAAATCCGTCGGTGTCCTTAGAATCTTTAACGAGTTCAAGCTCCTTTTTAACATAATCTTTGCTCAGGGTGTCAAACCAGACTCCAATTCCCATGAGCAGTTTTGAGTTTTTCTTACCCGCAGTGCAATAACGGAGGTATTTCTCGAAAGTGTTGACATAAGGGGTGTATGCCATAGGAACTGTGAGGTCGAGAAGTCCATCCTCATTCCACGTCCTCCAGTCTTGACCAAGCTGGAGGTACGCAGAGCCTACATTGGCAAATACTGCCGCAGATATTTCTACCTCTGGATTAATGGCTTTAACCCTTTCCCTCACCTGGGCCACTATTTGTTTTACTGCCTCAACACGGGTTTCGTTCCACAGCTTGAATTTGTATTCCGCATAACGTTCGTAAAGGTTCTTTGCCCTCAATGTATTCCAGTGAGGAGATTTGATGCGCGAGATGTACGGAGAATAAATGGGGTCGTAGTGGTTTTGTGCTTCAAAATCCTCCCTGATTTCAGGATCGTAACCGTAATTATATCCGGGATATCTAATGAAATCAAAGTGAACGCCATCCACATCATAGTTGGAAACAATCTCTTCAAAGATACTTGTGATGAAATCCCGAACCTCTTTTTTCCGTGGCTCCAGGAAGAGCCCGTCTGCACTTAAACGGATAAATTGCTCTTTGGTGTAATAACGGGTGTTTGTACCATTGTCATCGTAGAGGAACCAATCAGGATGTTTGTAATAAACATGATTTGAGTCTTTTGGTGGAGTTCTCAATGACCAAAATAGGACCGAATTCACCCATGCGTGGACTTTGATCCCGTTTTTGTGAGCTTCTTCTACAATTTCTTTTAAAGGGTCACGCCCTTTTATGTATTCCGAGACCGGTAAAATTTTAGATGGGTAGTATGCGTATCCACCAACAACGACCTGGACGAAAATGGCGTTAAGCCCCATCTCTTTGACATTTTTCACTATTTCTCGCGGAGCGTCAGGAGGCCTTAACTGTCTTGCCGTAATCCAAACACCTTTCACATTCATCGTTCCCATGAGTAGCAAAAGCAATAGCTTCAACATTGCCTTCTATCGTAAACAAATCCACAAAAAACGTCAAGAAGACGGGAACTCAAATCCCCTTTTGAAAACTTCTATGCAGGCATCCACAACGTCCCTGTCGTATAGCGTCCCCCTGTTCTTTTTGATCTCATCGAGGGCAACCGAAATGCCAAGAGCAGGCCTGTATGGTCTGTGGGAGCTTATAGCCTCGACTACATCGGCTACGGCAATTATCCTTGCCTCAATAAGAATGTCTCCGTCTTTCAGCCCCTGAGGATACCCTGATCCATCCAACCTCTCATGGTGCTGAAGAACGATAGTAGCTACTGGCCAGGGGAATTCTATCTTTTTAAGAATTTGATAGCCGGTAACTGGATGATGTTTAACGAGCATGTATTCAACCTCGGTGAGTCGAGTGGGCTTTGTCAGTATATCTGATGGGATAGCAATTTTGCCAATATCATGTAATAATCCAGCGATTCTCAAGGCTTTAATTCTGTTCTCAAGGCCCATTTCTTTTGCAATCTCAACAGCGAGCTGGGTTACCCTCCTCTGGTGTCCTGCAGTGTAGAGGTCTCTTACCTCCACAGCTGAGCTTAATGCCATCACAGTGGAATCAAAGAGTTTCTCCATCTTCCTCAGATTCTCGAGTAGCGAAGCTTCAAGATTTTTCAGCTCAGTTATGTCCTGTAGACTACCTTCAATATACACTTTCCCGTGCTCGTCTTTCCTTATTCTTGAAGTATCCTTTAGCCAGATTATTCTGCCGTCCTTTCGCCTCATCCTGAATTCTCGCTCCACACTCCCTTTCTTTAATAACTCTTTAAGCCATTTTTCTCTTTCAGCTTTGTCAACATAAAAGTCCGAGGCCTTCCTGACTTTTAGTTCTTCCTGTGAGTAACCAAGTATCAAGGATGACTGTGGATTAAAGTTGACAATATCCCCTTCAGGTGTTGTAGTATAGAGACCTACAGGCACATGCTCAAAGAGAGACCTGTATTTTGATTCGGACTTCTCAAGCTTCTTATAGGCCTTTCTTATCTCCGTGATATCACGTACAACCAGGACGACTCCTCGATAACGCATGTTTAGCATGATAGGTGACTGTTTTACATGAAAATATCTTGTTTTACCTTCTATTCTGAGCTCAACCTCGTACTCTGCAATTTTCCCCTTTTGGTTCTCTTCAAGTGCCTTATAAAATCTGTTAGAGAATTTCTCTGGCAGAATGTCTTCAGGTTTCTTACCCACAAGCGTTTGGGTTTTGAGAGAACCAAATCCGTAGGGATTATTGGCAAATATAACCCTTCCATGTTCGTTCATAAGAAAAACAAAATCACCGATGGAATTTAAGAAAATGTGCATAATGGCTTCGATTTCTTTTTCAGTAAATCCAAGTCCATAGACCATCTCATTAACATATCCAGTGACTATATGGTCTTCCTTATCCCTAGTTTTGCTCGTAACTACATTAATAAAAATCTCTTCTCCATTTTTCCTTAATGCTTTGAAAGTGCAGCTCTGAAAACCAGGCTTTTGCATCTCTGTAAGCACTGCGTTTTTCCACGATGGATGTATGAGAGATTCAAAGCCAACATTTAGCAACTCTTCCTTTGAATATCCGAAGATTCTTGAGAAAGAGGAGCTAACATAGGTGAACCTCTCGTTCTTGACCTGGAATATTCCGTACCCTGACTCATCAGCGAGGTGTACGAGAATATCCGTTATTTCTCCATTACTCATGATTTTTACTCCCGGGAACCTTTTACGGACCTTTTAAATTAACCCTCCGTGAGATTAATTTCACGTAAGTATTAGGTCAATGGTAACTTTGATTCGAGCGCAAGTCAAGGACAATGACTGCCTGGTCTGATACTGGCCCATGTGAGAGATTGAGTCCGGTAAGTGAAGGATTAATTTATCAGAAATAATTTAGGTCAAGCCAGACATTATGGAGATGTATTTACTGGCCACATCCTCTGGAGCGAATTCCCTTGCATGAGCGAAGGCGTTTCTAGACATTTTCCTGAGTTCGCCCTCAGAGAGATCCAGAATCGCCTTTTTTAAACCATCTTTGTTGTCGATATCAAAAACAATACCTGTCTCCTTATGCTTTACGAGCTCTGGAAGGCCGCCTCTATTCGAGGCTATAACAGGTATTCCGTATGCATTTGCCTCGTGAACAACGGTTGGAGAGGAGTCGTTACACAGGGACGGTACCACGAGCACGTCAATCTGGGAGTAAAAACTTGTGGCATCAACCCATCCGAGGAATTTAATATTTCCCCTTTTGACAAGTGAGTTAAGAAATTTCCCGTATTCTGACGTATAAGGACTTCCGGCGATGAGCAACGGGGCGTCAATTTCGTTGAAGGTTTTAATTGCTACTTCAATACCTTTAGATGGGTGGAGTTTTCCGATAAATCCAAAGGTGGGATTCTTGAAGTCTTTCTCGATGTGCTCGGGGAAGGGTACTATAACCGGGTTGTAAATGACAGAGAATGGAGTGTCTGTGAAAAATCCGAGATTCTGGTGTCTTGTGATGATATATCTACTTGTACCCACTACAAAATCGATATAATTGATAAACTTTTTCTTCAATGCAGCGTATATACTGCATGTCGTGCAAATCTTTTCACAGTTCTTCATGTTTTTAAACATGGTGGCTTTAACACACATGAAACTGTGATCATGGAGGGTATGGACAACCTTGAAACTTCTAAACTCCTTCAGCACTCCAAAAGACAGTTCGCTTAAGTTGTGGGTGTGGATGATATCGGGTTTTTCAGACGATAATATATCTTTTACCTTCCCCCGGACAAGGGGGTTGTTTACGTTGATAAGATGCCAAAGAGGGCGAATAACGGGAGATTTGGACGAGGAATCTTTTCCCCGGTAAATATTTCTGTTGTGAAGTCTGTAAACCCTTATCCCTTCTATTTCCTCAATTGAGTCTCTGGCTCCGGAAGTAATGACAAAAACCTGATGTCCTAGTTTACGGTAAGTCTCGGTAAGCTTTTTCACTACCATCTCCGCGCCACCAATTGATTCCGGATAGTAGTATGAATTTACAACCGCAATCTTAAATTTTTTTGAAGAATTCATATATTCTCCTCGCTGCCTCGCCATCCCGAAATTTATAAATACGTGTCACAAACCTATCTCGTGCCTCTTTAAAAGGGTCATTGCCCGATAGATGGTCTTCAATGTGTTTAATTAGCGAAGGAAAGTCACGTGCTTTCTCGCCAGGCGTGAAATCTTCATATTTGAAATACATGTCACGGTTTTTTGAAAGATATTCCTCGAGGTCATATGGGTAAAAGATAACAGGCCTGTTAAGGATCAGGAAATCGAGGTATATCGAAGAATAATCGGTGATTAAAACGTCAATTAGTAGAAGAAGTGGATAGAAATCAAATGTCTGCTCCACGAAGACTATATTTGAATAATTCCTATCCGGTTTAAAAGGTGTGTAGGGATGGGGTTTGATGATCAAATAAGCTCCATAATTTTTGAACACCCGGTTTAGCTGGTCAAGGTCAAGAAAATCAATAGGATTCTCTCCGCTCTCTCTAAAAGTCGGAAAATATGCAAACAATTTTTTCCCTGAAGTTTTAAGCTCCTTCAGCCTTTTGTAAATTTCTTCTGAGGAGCCGATAAACATCCCGCGGATTTTCTTAAAGAGTACATCGTTTCGTGGATATCCAGTAATAATCACGTGATCTTCAGGGATACCGAGTCCACTTGAAAGACCTTTTACGAAGATTTCTGAGGTGGCTATTGTGTAATCCCATTTCTCAAAGGTCCAGGGTCTGAAGATTTTTAAGATCAGCCTTTTTATAGGGTTTGGCGTATTCCTCATGTCATTTTTGTCATCATTCGCAATCCTCTTAAGTGGCAGACCATGCCAGAGATTGACCTTAATGCTTCCACCTGCAAACCAGTAGTTGAGGTCCTGAGTGCAATAATCAAAAAAAGTAAATTTTGCACGCAGAAGCTTTAGAATCCCTTTCAAAGAGTTGGAATGATAGACCTGAAAGCCAAGAGCCCTTAGTTTTTTTAAAACATCTTTGTTTTCGGTTATCCAGATCGTTTCTATATCCTTTCTCTCCTGTAATTCAAGAAAAAGGTATTTGGGATTTCCGGAAAATGTTTGTGCTCCAAAACTTCCAAATGCCCATAAATTCTGGTCTTTTGGAATGAACTTACTGAATATGCGAAAAAAATGCATGAAAGGCCTGAGAAGTATGCGAATTTTCTTCTCCCTGAAGATTTTCTCGAAAAACGAAGCTATTATGGACATGGTGTTTTATTTAAAAGGAATTGGGGAAGTTATTCAATGGCAGATTTAGAGTCGGTGAGGTGAGATGAAAGATTAAAAAAGTTGGGAGCTCTCATCATATCACCCACTAATTCTTGGATTAGAAGGAATTCATGTTCCCGCGGGCTCACAACCTGTTGACATTACTAATTTGAGGCAGGGAAAATAAAGTAAACCCGAAGGAGACTCTTTATGAGAGATATTGCCTTTGAAATTTCGGAATATATCAGCTCAGTAAAATTCGAGGATATCCCTGAAGAAACTCTGCACAATGTAAAGCTTTTCATTTTTGACACCATAGGAGTTGGAATTGCTGGACATAGAGCGCCAGGTGTCAGGCCTCTCTATGAGCTTCTCTCTCAACTCGGTGGTAGTAGAGATTCTACCGTTTTAAAGTTTCGTACCCGGCTTCCTGCCCCTTCAGCTACACTCCTAAACAGTACCATGATACATGCTTATGATTTTGACGATACCTTCGATGAGGGAGCACTTCATACCTACGTCTCTATACTCCCTTCCGTGCTATCACTTGCCGAATGGTCAGGAAACACTGGAGGTAAAGAAATTCTCACGGCTACCACGCTGGGTGTGGACCTTATCGTCAGGCTTTCTCTTGGAATAAAGACACCACTCTCGTGGATAAGAACAGCCACACTTGGCTCCTTTGGCGCAGCTGCCGCTTCCGCAAAAATCCTTGGATTCGGGAAAGATAAGACTCACAGGGCACTCGGTGTTGTTTATAGCATGACTTCCGGCAATGCTCAGACGCTTATTGACGGCGGGCTCACCAAAAGGATGCAGCCAGGATTCAGTGCCCGCGCGGGAGTCTTCGCCGCTATGCTCGCAGAGAAAGGGATAAATGGAGCCATAGATGTTTTTGAAGGAAAGTATGGGTATTTCAATCTTTACGAAAGAGAAGAGTATGAGCGCGAGCCCATCACACGCAACCTCGGCAAAGAATTTTATTCTGATAGACTCTCCATTAAACCTTACCCTTCCTGTCGTATGACACATTCGTCAATTGATGCTACTCTGGAGCTCGTGAATCGCGAGGATATTCAACCGGACGAAGTTGAAAAAATCGAGGTCCTTGTCTCCAGGATGGCGAAAAATATGGTTGGAAAATTCAAACTCGCGGGAAATCCTCAGGTAGAGGCTCAGTTTAGCATTCCATACACAGTTGCCACCGCTGTCATGAAAAGAGAAGTTTTTATAGACGATTTTGAGGTAGAAAATGTCCTCGGCAATAAGAGAAGGCTTGAATTCTTGAAGAAAGTTTTTGTATTCGAGGATGAAAGTCTCAACGAAAAGGATATCTCCTCTGCACGAGTGAAAATTTACACAAAAAGGGGAATTTTTGAACACTCGGTTAAAGGCTTGAAGGGAAGTCCGTCAAAACCTATGAGCGAGGAAGAGGTTAAAGAAAAATTTAAAAAATGCCTCGAATTTGCATCTGAACCGGCAGAGCTGGCCAATAGAGTTCAGGAAATCGTAATGGATTTGGAGAACAGAGATTTAAAAGAACTTCTCGAGGTCCTATCCTGACATGCAGGTTTTTGACTATGACCTCGTTGTTGTAGGCTCAGGGATTGCCGGGCTAAGGGCGCTCCTCGCGTTTTTAATGAAGTCTAAGGGTGAGGGAAGAGCTGCCATTGTGAATAAAGCCCAGCTCATGCGTGCCCACTCGGTTGCTGCTACTGGGGGAACCGCAGCAGTTTTAAGGCCAGATGAGGGCGACAGCCACGAGCTCCATGCGTGGGACACCATTAAAAATGGAGAGTTCTTGAGTGACCAGGATGCGGTTTTCAAGCTCGTTGAAGAGATTCCAAAAGAGATTTATTTCTACGATCACATAGGTCTCCCCTGGTCAAGAAGACCGGATGGGAAAATAGCGCAGAGAATCCTTTCTCCTCACAGCTTCCCACGTTGTGCCTTTGCCGGTGGCTGGACAGGCTTTCATATGGTTCAAACCCTCTACGACAACGTAAATAGGTTCTCCAACTGGGATAAATTTGAAGAATCCATGGCCCTGGATTTGATTGTAAAAGGCGGCGAAATCCAAGGAGTTACCGTATGGAACCTCGTGAACGGTGAGGCCTATCTTTTGAGGGCAAAATCGGTCATTCTTGCAACAGGCGGGCTTGGCAGGCTTTTTAAATTCACAACCTACTCCTACCAGACGACCGGTGATGGGTTTGCAATGGCTTTGCGAGCCGGACTTCCACTTAAAGATATGGAATTTATTCAGAACAATGAAACAAGCCTTGTGCCCCAGGGCGTGCTCATCGGCTCAGCTGCAAGGAGATACGGAGGCAGGCTCATCAATTCTTCAGGTGAAAGATTTATGGAAAGGTACGCGCCGGAAACCCTCGAGATGTCGCCCAAGGATGTGGTTGCTCGTGCGATCATGAATGAAATAAATCAGGGGCGCGGCTTCAAAGGACCAAAAGGCCTCGATTATGTACTTCTCGATGTCACTCATCTGCCAGAAAGTGTTAAAAAGGGTATTCTTGGCTCGATAAGGGAGACGGTTTTAAAACTTACAGGTCTCGACATTGTTGATAATCCTATTCCTGTGCGGCCTGCTGCGCATTTTTCAATGGGAGGTGTCAAGGCAGGTCTTGATGGTCAAACCGGGACAGAAGGGCTTTTTGCCGCTGGTGAGGTCGCCTGCCTCTCGATCCACGGGGCAAATAGGGCCCTTGCCAATTCCACAGCAGAGTGCTCCGTGTGGGGGAGGATCACCGGGGAGGAAGCTTTCAAAAGGGCAAAAATTGCTAAAAAATTTCCGGATGATGGTCAGAAATTTGCTGCAGATCAGGAGAAGTTCATTAACTCACTTCTCAAATCTCGTATGGGGACTGAATCTGTTTACCGTTTACGAGAGGAATTAATTAGTGTAATTGAGGACAATCTAAGGGTATTTAGAAATAAGAAGGGAATGCTCGAAGCATGGAATAAGATTTTTGAATTGAAGGAAAGATTTAAAAATGTGGCATTGTCGGACTCATCTCATTTTTACAACCTTGAACTTCTGTCCTATTTTGAGCTTAAGAATATGCTTGACCTTGCAGGGGCGGTCGTTGAAAGTGCCCTCTTCAGAAAGGAATCACGTGGCCCTCATTTCAGGACAGATTATCCCCGGAGAGACAACAAAAACTGGCTAAGGCACACCATTGTAATAATGGAAGGTGACTCCTATAAGGTTACGACTGAACCTGTCAGGATCACCTACTTTGAGCCAGAACGGGATGTAAAGCCTATCAAAATGTATCGCCATAAGTCAAAAGACAAGTGAGCCTGTTCGAAAAATTTCAAAACCTTTGATTTTTAAAGAAAGATTTGCCCCCCCTCCTATCCTCCCCCCATGCACTTTGTGCATGGGGGGAGGATAGGAGGGGGAATTTTCGAACGAGCTCAAAGACGAGTAATTGGAGAAATAACTTTGAAATAGCGGGAGCAAAGCCCGGGTCGTAAAGTTCAGGACCAGAGTATAAAAATTTTTCTCTTGGACAATAAGCTGATTATAAATCCTTTTTAAACGTTTATACGACCTGTGAAAGCAAGGCAATGTCACATATAAAGTTTAACCATCTCCTTTTAACAACGGTTTGAGATTTTTAAAGTGGGCTTCCCGAAACTGAAGAATGTTCTAATATTCCCACACGCAAAATATTCCTCTCCCCCGCATAAATACTTGCGGGGAGTGGATGAGGAGAGAGGCTACATATTTCATCTATATAAAATGAATGAGCAAATACTCTTATCCACCCAGCAATAGAATATCTTCATCATGAATTTTAATCTTCAAGCGGAATGCCCTCTGCCCAAACCATCCCCACTTGCAAAGCAAGAGGGAATGAAAACTTGTGTCCAGTTGTTTCGCAAATGTTGACAAAGAGTAAATTTTTCGAAAAGGCTGCCGGAAGCTTGACATATTTTCGGGGGGTCGTTAGTATAATTACACCTACAAATCGCGGGGTGGAGCAGCCTGGTAGCTCGTCGGGCTCATAACCCGAAGGTCGCGGGTTCAAATCCCGCCCCCG
>WFZT01000241.1 GCA_015489415.1 Caldifarciminota bacterium
CGACTCCTCAGGAAAAGTCTCAGAAATTCGAGGTGCTCCTCCTCTAATGAGCAAAATTCACACGCTTCAAAGGAGCCTCTGATAACAGTTCCACAGGAGGGACACCTGTACTCAACCACCTTTAGCCTTTCACCACAAACCGGACATTTTGTAAGAGCCTTTTTCATGATGCAAATATTTTAACCTCTTTTTTAAAATTTTTCAAGACTTCCTTTAAATTTTTTCAAGGTATGCTTTAACAAACTAAAAATACATTGAAAATCCCCGATATTTTGCCTCTCTGTTATGAAAGCCCCTTCTCTTTGATGAAATGATTATTGGAAGAAAAGAGATAGACACACTGTGCAACTACTCATCTCAGGGGGGAATAGAAATAAAGTCACAAGTGTTGTCTCACAGAAGGAAGCTCGAATTCGCTCTTTAAAAAATGAGCATTAAAAAGGTTTCTCGATCATCTTTACAAACTCAAAGATATACCTGCAACGAACATGCGTTCAAAGTATTTTATGGGTTGCTTACGCCTGTAATCTCTGGAATAAGCATAACCGCTCACATTTTTGTGATTAAAGATATTGTAAATTTCAAGGAAGAAAAATCCGTTTAGCCCTGACCAGAGCCTGACAACCCTTAAGATTCTCAAATCAACCCTGAAAATATCGGGCATCCTTGCACTGTTCTTCTCACCCCATACAGGTGTTGAATCGCTCTCCACATCAACAACAGGTGTATAGGGTTTCCCACTTGCGTAATCAAGCTTTATCCCTACTCCCCAGTTAAATAGTCTCCATGTGTTATATGTTGAAATTCTCCATGGCCTTTCGTAATCCAGAGGCTTCCCATCTCTGTCTCTTGCTCTCATCCATCCAATCCCTGCCTGAAAATTACCCCGTTTAATCAATCCCTCTACCCCGTAAGAAATGCTTTTGTTACTGTATTTTTTGTAAAACACACTTCCCCTTAAAATCCAATTGTTAAGAGACCTCTCCAGCTCAAAATTTAAATGGTCTGCCCTTAGCCATGTTATACTTTTCTCCCCCTCTTTAATCTGACTCATTTTACCGATACCAAACTTCACTGCAAATAGGGGCAAATCCAACTCCCCAAGTATTCGAGGGTCAATCATCCATTTTTTATAAAACCCACTCCACACACCACTCACCAACTTCAACTTCTCTTTAGCCAATTGGTATTCAAAGAAAAGAGATTTTAGCTGATATGATTTACTGCTTTTGAATTGTTCATCATCGTATGTACCTTTAAACCTTTTCGCTTTCTTTGAGAAATCACCGCCAAATGTAAAAAATTTGTCTATATCAACATAATAGGTAAATGCGGTTCTGATTGAAAAGACCTTATCTCTCATGTCCATATCAAACTCACCTGAGAGGGCGTTATTGTTGGCAACAAAATTGCCACCAATAGCAGTTTGGCTAAGAATCGGAGGCCTGAAAAACTGGAAATTAATGCCCCCGAAGTAATTCTTTTCTATGGAAAGATAAGACTCGTATCCCAGGTCTTCTAAGGAAATCTCGCTCTTGTTATAGCTATACAGGAAAAATGGCTTGATTTGCAGGTCATTGGCTTTAAAAGACTGCACCCAGAAAATGCTACCATAATAGGGGTAAATCGAATATTTCGTATCAATTCCGTTTAATTTTGCCATTATTTTGTAAGAGGAAAATCTTGTCCAGATGCCGCCAATTGTTTTATTCACAATCGATAATGATGCTCCACCTGTTATCAGATTTAGGGTCGCCATTGAAAACTCGTTAGTTTTAATTGTTTCCAGAATGACGCCGCCTGAGGCTTTTCCGCCGTAAGAGGGTGGCAGGATGCCAGCAAAAGCCTCTACCTGACCAATGGAGGATGTAGGTATAACCGAGAAAAGTCCTCCTTCACTTGAAATTGAATAAATGAATGGATGCTCAAATGGAACTCCATTCAGCATTATAAGCGTCTCGTCAGGTGAGCCGCCCCTTATAGAGAGTGTTGCAACATCAGGATTACCTGAAAATGCAGGTATGGTTTTCATTGAATAGAAAAGGTCAGCTGCTGCACCCGGAGTTGTGTAAATATCCATCATTGAAAATTTATACTTAGAAATAGTAAGCCCTTCAGTTTGTGTTACTGAATACTCTCCACGAACCACAACAGGCTTTTCTTTGATTGCCTCTGGCTCAAGGACAATTTTGATAAATTTTGCCCGCCTTTTCACCTGCACAATCTTAGATTTGTATCCAAGATAGCTGACCTTTAGTTTGATAGTCCTCAAACTATTTGGGATGTATAAAACGAATTCACCATTTCCATTTGTGGATGTTCCAATATGCGTATTTACTACCACAACAGAAGCATAGGGAAGCGGAGTTTTATAAACATCAATGACCTTCCCATGTATGGTCAGGCTAAATAAAATTAAAATTATCATTCGAACAACCTCTGAATGTATCCATAAACATTGAAAGGTGAGACCGATGAGACCTTATCGAGAACCTTCCTTGCTTCCTCTGGCTCACCGTGCTTTTTATATGCAATAGAAAGGAATATCAGCGCATCCGTATAGCCCCATGTATAAGGTGGCTCACCTGCGTTACCTGACTCAAATAATTCAATACTCTTTTTTAAATTTTCAATCGCCTTTTCAACACTGCCTCCATACATCGGTGGTGTAAACAATCTTGAAATTCCAAGCACATAATATGTTCTCGGATTGTCCGATGCCGTTGTGAGTATCTCTTTTCTGAGCTTATTTCTTTTTGAACTCCCAAATATTGCCTTAAGAGGTGATAAGCCAGCTTCATATCCCCTTAAACTATATTCCAGAATCTTAGCTTCTATGCTTTCGAGATTTTTTAATGTTTCTAACCCCTCACTAACCAGTTTTTTCTGAAGTTCACCTGATGAGGTGATAGGGATTAATCTGTAATCAGCGTATGCAAGCAAATACTTGAGCTCAGAGCTGTTGTAAAGCATGTTAGCAAGTTGAATATCTCTTTTTGCAGAAAGCAGGATAGATGTGTCAGAAAGTGTGGTTCCAAGTTGAACCCTCCTATAAAGATTAGTAATGAGATTTTTAAGATAAGTGCTGTCTCTATTGACTTTGACAGCTTTCAAACAAATTTCGTAGGAGCGCTGACCTATACTGGAAGGTGCAATTTTTATACCCTGAACACCAGAAGAGTATGGAGGTTTTAAAATCACAGTAACAGATGTATCCCCTGCATTTGCACCAGAGGTCAATGGGGTGTAAGAATACTTGTTTAAAATGGAAACATTAACAGGAATACTCAAATTACCATCAAAGACAATAGTGATGCTATTGTAAGGTGATAAATCCCAACCCTGACCAAACTTACCTTCGAGGTTTATGACCTGCCCCATAGACCACATATTTTCATAGTTACTGACAAAATTCCCATAAATGCAGTTTGATTGCCATTGAGCGGAGAGGCCAAAGCCGAGATTCCCACATCTCCAGCAGGTTCCCCAGAGCGTTGAATCAGACTTGAAATCAACTATAAGGTCAATTTTACCTACCGGCAGCGGACTCAAGTTAACAGAATCTATTTGATACTCAAGATATGGTGGGAAATACATTTTCCCTGATTTGAAAATAATCAGTGGTGAAACCAGGTTTTCAGGATTCTCAAAAGGATTTCCTTCATAAAGTGCGTATCCTGAGCTTTTCGTGCCCAATTCTTCAGCATTATTGCGATAAATCACTTTCAGTATTTCTTTGGTTGAAACTCCTGCTGATTTCCAGTGCTTAAATGTGTTAATAAATCCGTATCCAAAATATCTGCCAATAAATCCGCATCCGCTTCCAAATAGAAGCTTTTCAGAAGGTAAGGTTTTAAGCAGGGAGTCATTGTGATCCGAGATAGATTCGACCAAACTGTAATCGCGAATCCCAACTTTACCGAAAGCATAAGATGGTTTTAGCGAGATTTTATAAAAAATTGGAACAAGCTTCTGGGGAGTGGGAATGGTGTCAAAAAATAGTGGCAGAACCCCGACATTTTTCAGGATAGAATCAGGAATCCAGCCTATTATTACATCGGGCTTTATAAGTTGCTGAATTTCTAAGGGAATGTTTTTAATTGAGTAACCGAAGATTTTGAAACCGCTGTTTTTCAGTTCCTTGGTAAGTTTTGTAAGGAGATTTTTCTGTGTGTCGCTTATAAATTTATCGGGAAGTGGTAAGATAACACCTCTGGCATCTGATTTTTTCAGGCTATCTATTAGAGTTGGGATTTTGGATGAATCGTCGAGTTTAAATGAAATAAAGACAAAAGGATTCCATTTTTCTAAATAGTAAGGTGTCAACTTTGGGCAATCAGGGTAGATAATCCAGGGTCCGAGGGCAAGGCCGTTATTTATGTCAGCCTCGTTCTGCCATGCACCAAGTATGCCGTATTGGCCAATTCCAAAGTAAAAGAGTGTTTTCATAGCTTTTGACTGCACTTCAGGTATAAATTCATCTTCCCAGATATTTCCCGCAGGACTGCCATATAGAAAGACAGAAAAATCATTTAGTAAAGGAACAAGATACTTTCCCTCGCCATTGATAACATACTTACATTTCTTTTCTTCTGTTACAAATTCCACTTTTTTGTCAAGTACGGCATTCGTTTTCTGCCATTCTGCAGTTTGAGTATTAAACACAAACACATTTTTAACAAGCACACAGGCTATAAGGAGATTTATAAACATACCTCTTACCTCCTGTTTTTTAAAGGTAACTCTAAAGAAAAATTAAGTTGATAGCGCTTTCCCCAAAAGACAATGGCTTTTCCAGTGTATCAACCTTATGATCATCTCTCTCATGAATTGGCTCACCTCCCATCCCTAACTCCTTGCAAGCTCCAACCGTGATTTAAAATTCACTGTACTGCATTGTTCTTTGTATTACAAATAACAATGCAAAGAAGAGTTTAGCTCAACAATCGATTAAAGTCAAATTATATTGAGCTTCTTCAAAAAATCCTGAATTTAAGGTCACTTTTAAAAAAATATCGTTAATTACCGTAGACAAGTTATAATTTTCCCCCTCCTTCCTCGCGGGAAGAAGATGTCTGGGGAGAATGGGGTAAGTTTAACACTTTTTAAATTTCCAAGGAAACGATATTCCTGTTTGAGCTTGCATACTTTCGTTAAATTAATTTTCCCCATTTCACCCCAACCCTCCCTTCCAGAGGAAGGGACTGACCTCACCCACGAATTTTGAAAAAATTATGTATTACTACTTGACAGTCCTCATAAAATGTGTAACAATATAGACATGCATGACTATTCATTC
>WFZT01000242.1 GCA_015489415.1 Caldifarciminota bacterium
GGCTTGGAAAATACACAGATAAGTATTTCCCGTAGTTTTTACGAATAAGTCTGGACTCAAACCCTGAAGGTAGTCCCAGATCTAATTGTGAAGCGGGTCCCAGATTAAACCAATTATCTTGAAGGCCAAAATCTCTTTGGACTTTTTCAATTGCACGTTTCAAAAAATCCGGGAAGTCATTGATTTTCCTGATCTTAACACCTTTTTCTGTTTCTATGATCTCACCCAACACATCAACATCCATGGTAGTTCTGGAAATCAGTCCTAATGCATTAAGCGCAGCTCCACCAATTACCACAAGAGATACTTGCTCTCCTCCTTCCAATCCTATTTGTCGGTCCAATGCTTTAAGAATTTGATCTAATTCTTTCGAGTCAATATTCATATTTAGGATTATAATACCTAACTATTAGGAAATAAAGTCCTAATCCTACACTAAAGGTAATCTCAAAAAGTAATTTTCTTGAAGGTCATTTCGTAATATTACAGCCGTTCTTGGGTTGATTGATTTACCAAATTAATTTAGCGAGGACATAAAATCTACTATGAATAATTCAGATCAGCCAAAATTTTTTATCCAAAAAAATTTTTGATTTGCACAAGCCTGACAATATGTCCTCCCAGTCTGAGCCTGTTCGAAAAATTTCGATTTATTTGGAATTTTGAAAAGAATTCCCCGAGTACTTCGTGCGTGGGAAGAAGAGGGGGAACATGTTCGAATATGTCTCCCAGGCTTGATAAAACTTTTGGGTTGCATGTAAAATTGTGCCTATGAAAGCTCTTGTTACAGGTGCGGGTGGGTTTATAGGCTCACATCTCACCGAACTTCTCACCGATAGAGGTTTCGAGGTGAAAGCCCTGGTACGGTATAATTCTCAGGATCGCTGGGGATGGCTTGATTACATAAAAACAGATGTAGAAGTCATCAGAGGTGATGTTCGAGACTTTGATTCAGTTAAAAAAATGGTCGAAGACGTGGACGTGATCTTCCATCTTGCTGCTCTCATCGGAATTCCTTACTCATACGAGACTCCTGTCGCATACATCAGGACAAACGTTGAGGGAACCTACAACATTCTTGAAGCTGCCAAAATGAGCAGCAAAATATCGCGAATTGTTCATATTTCCAGCAGTGAAGTTTACGGTACAGCCCAATACATCCCCATCGATGAGAGGCATCCTTACAACCCGCAGTCTCCTTATGCTGCCACAAAGGCGGCAGCGGACATGCTGGCTTTGACCTATTTCAAGTCCTTTGACCTTCCTGTTACTATTGTGAGGCCTTTCAATACCTTCGGCCCTCGCCAATCCCTCAGAGCTGTGATCCCGACCATTATCACACAGGCCATTAAAAATGGCGTAGTGAGACTCGGGAATCTATCCACAAAGAGAGATTTTCTTTACGTGAAGGACACTGTCCGTGGAATCATAGAGGTGGGCCTGCATGAGAAAACCATTGGTGATGTATTTAACATTGGAACTGGCAGGAGTTTTGCCATTTCAGAGGTTGTTGATATGGTTTCAAAAGTTCATGGCAAACCAGTGAAAGTTATTAAAGAGGAAGAGAGAATAAGGCCCCTTAAGAGCGAGGTTGAGGTTCTGGTGTGTAACTTTGAAAAGGCAAATAAGCTCACAGGCTGGGAACCTCATTATTCCTTTGAGGAAGCCCTAAGGCAAACTTATCTCTGGTTTCGGGAAAATCTTGATCTCTATAAAAACTTTGAAAAATACAACGTTTAAGGAGAAAGCGAAATGGAAGAACTTAAAGGTAAAATCAGCCTCATCGGAGCAGGCTACTGGGGAAAGAATATCCTGAGGAACCTTTACGAGCTTGGATTTATTCATTCTGTTTTTGATGCCAGCCCCGAGCGGCGTGCAGAGCTGAAAGAGAAATACCCTGAGGTTGAGTTTGTGGATTCCATCGAAAAGATTTTAGAAAATCCGGAGGTTGTGGGAGTCTGTATTGCCACACCTGCTGTGACCCATTACGAGGTTGCTAAAAAATCACTCCTTGCCGGGAAGCATGTTTTTGTCGAAAAACCCCTTGCACTGAAGGTTGAAGAAGCTGAGGAGCTTATAAAATTGGCCGACGAGTTCGGAAAAATCCTCATGGTTGGGCATATTCTCAACTACCATCCGGCCGTTATAAAGATGAAGGAGATGATAAGGTCCGGGGAGATCGGAAGGATTTATTATATTTACTCCAACAGGCTCAATATCGGCAAACTCAGGACAGAGGAAAACATTATCTGGAGTTTTGCTCCACACGATGTTTCAGTAATTTTAAATCTCGTGGGTGAGGAGCCAATTAAGCTCAGTGCCTCCGGTGGCTCATACATTACACCAGAAATTTTCGATGTTACCCTGATGGATTTTGAGTTCAAAAACAATATCCGTGGCCACATTTTTGTGAGCTGGCTCCATCCGTTCAAGGAGCAGAAGCTTGTGGTGGTGGGCAGTGAGGCCATGTTGCTTTTTGACGACCTCACTGAGGAGAAGCTTTTCCTCTATCCTCATAAGATCAAATGGATCGAGGGAAAGATACCGGTTGCCGAAAAGGCCGAAAGGAAGCCCATCTCCATTGAAAAGAAAGAACCCCTCAAGGAAGAGCTCAGACAATTTGCGAAATCGATAATAACAGGTGAACCACCTTACTCCGATGGACGTGAAGGATTGAAGGTGCTTAAGATTTTAAATGAGGCGGAGAAGCTTGTAAGACAGGAAAGTCACCAGTAAACAGCGTCAGGATCGTATTCGGTTCGCTTCAGAATAAAAAATCCCTCCTGAGGATAGGAAAATAGTGGATTGCCATCCCTCAAAACCTGGATTCTCAGAGCAGGAGTCTCTGTATTTCCGATTAAATTTCTTGGGATCGCAATCTCGAGCTTTGACCTGGCGCAGAATCCGATGGAGTCTGGGATTTTGCCGCAGAAGATTTTTATCTCAGCATGCTCCGGTCTCTCAACCCGTGGGTTTTCTGAGAGGATGAATTTTGCTCCGTGATCATCTTCTCTGATCTCAACCAGAATCTCGTATCCTTTTGATAAAAATTCCTGAGCCCGCATCTTAGCGATACTCAAGAGCAGGTAAAGATTTTTATCATCAAAGAGATACCTGATTTCCTCAATCGGGCTCTCTGCGGCTGTCATTGTGGTAAATCCGGGTTTGATAATGCCGGAGAGCCTCCATTCAAAGTAGTTTGTTACCCTGCCATCAAGGATGGGAGTGCCATAAGTCATAGGTGGAATGATTTCGCCCATTTCAGCACGTGATTTGATAGGAATATCAAGAAATTCCGGTGGCTCAACCCCAATATACCTGAAAGCATTCTTAAGGTGTTCCCTGAAGATCCTGTCAAATTCAGGTGCATAGAACGAAGGATGACCCTCACCAAGCCACCAGAACCAATCTGATGCCTCGGCCATGAGCCACTCTCTGTAAGACTGTGGATTTTCCTTAACCTTCTGATAAATTAGAGATTTGACTCGAGATAAGTATGTCCATCCAGTGTTTTTCTCCTGATCACATATCCAGGTGGAGAAATCGGCGTTAATCCAGGAGCCGGGATGAATGTGCACGAGCTCAGTCTCTGCCTCAACCTTGCTATAGGTGGTTAATTCAAATCTTTTTGAAATTTCTCCGAGTAGCCTGGGTAAGAATTCGGTTCCTCCATCAGGATAGTACTCCCAGGGATTTTCACCATCTAAGATGATAGAGACAATGGCATGGGGATTCCTCTCCTCGATTTTCCCGAGTCTCATGATAAAATCACCTACAGCTTTATCAATATCCCAGTGGTTATAAACAAACCCGATGAGGTCTGAGAGAACGTGGTCTCTGAAAAACACGTTTACTTCGCCCAATTTGTAAGGCCGATAAAGGTGGTCTCCACCATAAAACTCACTCTCGCGGAATTTCCCGACGGTTCTATTTAGAATTTCTTCATCGGTGGCAATCCATTTAACACCCGCCTGAGAATATATTCTGATTGCTCTATCTGAAACACTCCCCTCTGCAGGCCAGGAGCCGGCTACTTTCCCAAAGACACTGGAGATCTTTTGTTTCCCCTGTTTTACCTGCTCAAGAGCGTCTTCTTCCGAAGAAAAATGCTGGTCAGGCAGCACACATCCAGGATTTGAATTTTTCGCTTCGCTGGAATCAATGATCAAAGGCAGTATCGGGTGATACATGGGAGTAAAGGAAATCTCAAGTCCCCTCTCTTTTAGCTCTTTGTAAAGCGGCAGCACTCTGGACGCAATTTCAAAGCACTTCTCAAGTAGTTTTGATTTATCCTCCTCTGTGAATCCTCGCCCTTTTGCAATCAAATTTTTAATGATTTCATCTTCACGCTGGTAATAGAGACTTATCTGACTCAAGAAGAAAAAAACCTGTATATCTCGCCACTCCTGCTCTTCAAACCTCTCAACCTTTTCTTCAAGGTTGGATGGCGTGCCACGCTTTGCATAAAGCTCTAAATATTTCTTGAATGGCTTAATCCTGTGCTCATAGTTTACAGAAAAGAAATTTCTGAGTATGAAAATTTTATCTTCCTTGGACAATTCTCGCGCGTCCATTTTGAATCTTTTGATAAACTCGTCAGTGAAGTTACCGCTCACATAGTCCTCAATCTGCTCAATGAGAGAACCTGAAAAATTGATGGTAACGGCTGGGGCCTCGACCTCCATGAGGCTTCTTGCCACATCGTAATATTCTCTGATGAGGTGAGTGAAAACCCACGGCATTGGGTAGTGTGGGGGATTGTCTCCCAGTTTGTATGGAGGTTGATGCATGTGAAACAGGAATAATACTTTCATAGCAGGGAAAGAGAGATACCGAAAAGCAGGACAAAGGCAAAAACTGCCTGGACTTTGGTCAACCTATAAATTTTTTTGAGTGGGAAAAGGAGGTTAACCCCACCGGTTGCAAGATCCCAGATCAGGTGAGAAAGCATGGAGAGAAAAGCAACAGCAGAGAAAGTTATAGATTTAGCAGGAATGTACGTGAGGAGCGTGATTAAAACAACTATTAAAAGGGAATGAAATGCGGGTCTGCCACCGAGGTTCAGCATTTTTTTAACTGACAGACTTCTTGCCTGGATTACGTGGTCAGTGTCGAGCAGCATGGAAAAAATGATTACAGCAATGATGTAGGCTGGTTTTTTAATGACAATGGGCAGATTAACGAAAGTCCCAAAGGTTATGTGGTGAAGGGCATCTATTAGAGCGGCTTTCAGGTTTTCATCCAGTTGCATCTTCTATCCTTTTCTTTATCTCAATTTTATCGTATTTTGCCCGGACTTTGAACCTGAGGAGTGGAAGTTCCGCCATTTTAAAGGCCTTATCAAGGAAAACATCCCTCTCGGCCCTCTCTTGAGTTTCATGTGAACTATCGTCCAGCTCGATGGCTGCAACTGGCTCGAGAGTATCCGGATCGCATAGGAGAAAATCAACATGTTTCCTGGCAATTTTATTGAAATATTTGAGATAATTTCCTCTGGCTTTCTCACTGTCAACCTTAATAATATCAGCTACTCTGACTTTACCAAAAATTTTGTATTCTTCCACCACTTCTTCGAGAATTTTGTAAAATTTGAGCTCTGCAGGCGTGAACAGGCTATCAACTTTGATATACCGTTCCTTAGGTCTCTTTAAAAGATAGAAAAGAATAACAATGAAGGCGGCAATGACAATAGCGATAACTATCGGATAATTTTGAAAAAGCGATTCCATCTCACCTTTTCCCAGAGTTTACCCTTTGTGTTGATGGATAGAAAGACCATCAGGGGCTTCCCTATAATATTATCAACCGGTAAAGGGCCCCAGAACCTTGAATCATAGGAATAGTCTCTATTGTCTCCCATTACAAAAACGGTGCCAGGAGGTACTACCACAGGGCCAAAGTTATCTCTCACATGTTCCTCTTCGGTAAACTTCCTCTCTTCCCAGCGTTTTTGAAATTCGAAGCTGTCTTTGAGACCGGGAATGATTTTAGGATCAAAGTGTACTACATAAGGTTCTCTTTGCAAATTCCCATTTATGTATAGCTTTTTATCGACAATTCTAATGGTATCCCCAGGAAGGCCGATGCATCTTTTTATGAAAATTCGATACTTGCTCAAGGGGTATTTGAAAACAACTACTTCACCTCGACTCGGTGTGGGATGGCCGAAAAGGTAGCTAAACTTCTGAGCCATCACGAAATCACCCGGCAAGAGAGTATTTTCCATTGAGCCTGTAGGAATGAGATAGGATTGGATGAGAAATATGCGAACGAAGAGAATAACAGCAACGAGTATAACGATCAGTTTCAGGTCTTTTTGAAAGCTTTTCATGGAGTTGAGGAATTATGTGGCAAAGTGATTTATTTTGCAATTTAACGGGGCAATTTTGCAATTTGCAACACCGAAAACAGCCATTTTGAGAGAAATTCTGGAATGGCAGAAAAATTGCCGTATATAGGGATAAGAAAGGAGGACATAGAAATGAGCAGATTGATAAGCCCTGGAGACGTGATGCTGATGCTCAACCTCGACCTTACTTTCGAGGAGGTGCTTGATCTCACTGCTGGTCTCACTGCCCATATCCCGTTTAAAACATGGTACAAGATTATTAAAGCCAGGGATGATGGGGTGGTGACCAATATGAAGATAACCTACATTGGCTTTGACAAGATGGACGTTTACAAGTTTTTTAAGAAGCATGATCCATGGGAAATAATTCAAGAGGGTAGAGAGCTAAGAAGCCAGGGTAGGGGAGTAGTGCCCAAAAGATTCATCCTGCGGGACAGAAAATGGGTAGAATACACCAAGACCCCAGTAGAAGTTTCAAACGAAGAGCTCGCTGCTGTTCTTTAATTTACTGTAAGATGTAGGTGATGGAAAATCTTCTGTTTGAGCTCTCCTCGAAGTCGTAAATTCTGGAGTCATCAGCAATATCCAGCTGGAAGTTTTTGAAACGTACTCCTGCGCCAAAGGTGATTCCTTTTCTCCAGCCAAATTTGTCATAGAAGTATCCCATTCTCAACGAAATTATGTTGTAGAATGTATATTCAACTCCCACGTGCTTCCATGCCTCCTGAAGAATCCAGCTCAATCCCTTTTTGCTATAATCTTCCTGAATACCAACGAGGATTTTGTTCATATCAGCAGAAAGCAAGACCTTATGAATCTTGGTCCATATGGGTCTATAGGATACCCCCACTCTCAGGAGTCTTGGAAGATCATTTTTATGGCCACCTTCAGTGTAAACGAGGGGAGAGCCGAAATTGTCCAATACTACGGCAAATTTGGCCCTTTTGAAGGTATAGAGCAGTCCTGCCCCAAAGGCAAAAGATGTAGCAGAACCTCCGCTCTGAATCTCACCCTGTGATGCACATTCGAGCACCTCGGGGGGAGCAAGGAAAGAGTGGATGAATTTCGCATTCACTCCGAGGCCAAGGGATGGGTCTACTTTAAATCCATAGGATAGGTCAATGGCAGTTTCATAAGGCCTGAATTTACCACAAAGCTGTCTTTCTTCATTTATTGCTTCAAAAATCCCATATGTTGAGTAAATTATGTGTCCACCGAGAACCCCTCCGTGCATGGGCATTACCCAGCCGAGAAACTCGTAGTACATATCAGGTGCAAGGCCTCTAAGCCATGGGGCATGGATGAAAGAAAATTCCGGATGATCAAACTGAGCAAGTGCCCCTGGATTGTAATAAGATGCAGTACCATCGTTGGCAACAGAGCTAAACGCAGCGCCCATTGCTGTCGCTTTCGCACCAGGGAAAATGGTTAGAAATACTCCACCTGCTTTGAATGCATCGGCTGACAGAATACTGACACCGATAACGGTTGTTATTAGCAATTTCTTCAGCATACTTTCAGAGCCTCCATTAATTAGATTCGTGGGTAAAATAATAAGGTAACCCACCTCTGCAAATCAATCGCAATGTGTTTGAGAATGCTACCCCCTGGTTATTCATTCGCGTAGATGAATAGAGTGAGGAAAGAGTGGTGTATTCGTTAAAAATTAAGAATAATAGGTTACAACAGGCATCGAAACTCCCTCCCTTCCCCAGGAAGGGAGGGGTGGGGTGGAATGGGGGAAAAAGTATCCGGGCATGTTCAGAAATATCGCCCCCTTAAAAGATGCTGAATTTGTCAATCTTCCCCATCCTCCCCTAACCCCTCCTCCAAAGGAAGGAGAGGAAATTTTCCCGGGATTTTTCGAACATACTCATC
The DNA here is from genome assembly GCA_015489415.1 of Caldifarciminota bacterium. GTDB lineage: Bacteria > Hydrothermota > Hydrothermia > B15-G9 > WFZT01 > WFZT01. The sequence goes on from WFZT01000242.1 coordinate 8,228, forward strand.
GTAATGTGTTCAAGAATGCTGGCTACTCTTACATGGGATGTATAGGTGGTAAGGATTCTCTCAATTATTTGAAATTTCTCAAGTAGGCTCATTTTGTGCATGATATTCAGGGAGGATGGGAAATTTATCATTGATAAAGCGAGGGGATGTAGATGAGGGGGGCGCGCGAAGCGCGCGCCCCCTCATCTCAACTACTTAACCACTAAAACCTTACCTCTCACCATCTTATTGTGGGTTTTTATAGAATAGAAGTAGACACCATTTCCAAGATTGTTTAAGCTGATCTCGTTAATACCTTTTCTGAACTCCCCATTTCTTCTCAAAACAATTCTACCTGATGGGTTATACACCTCAACGGTCAGTCGTTCATTCCACGGAAGTGTAAATCTGATTTTATTCACCAATACCTGGTTCGTAGGATTTTGAATTGTGCCCGGTTCTTCTGATATACCCGTCGGTGTGAAGTGCAAAACGTGGACCCCGATGGTCCAGTCGCCAAGGTAAATGTTGTTCCCCTCCATTGTATAAACCGCATTACTGCCGTAGAAATTATCGTAATATCCTGCAATTTCGGGGTTAGTTGGATTGGATATGTCAAAAGCTACCAATGTTGAATAATAATTGCCTGTTGTTCCGAAGAGATAATTTCCATTTGCAATTAGGTGACGTAGGTTGTAGGATCGGTTGTTTGGAGCAAAATAATCGGTAACGAAAGTAGGTGATGCAGGATTACTTACGTCGTAAACAAGTATCTGATTGACATTGGTTGCGATATAGGCATAATTGTTGTAAAAAGCCATAGAGGTTGCACCACCATAGGCCTGAGAGAGAAAAGTGGTTGAAGCGAGAGTTGGGGACAGTGGATTGGAAACATTGACAATACCCATATTCCCCGTGATAGTGGCCAGGAAAATAAAGTTGCCATGAATGCTTAGCACCTTATAGTTTGATACGAATGCAGTATCTGCAAATCTCGATTCTATCTGCATATTGCTCAATGAGATGACAAAAAATCCAGAATCTGATGCTACAAAGGCATATCCATTATAAATAGCAAAGTCTCTGGAGAGAACGGGGCGGTAGGTATCCGGTAATCTCGAGGAATTGATTATCTGAGGATTTGAAGGATCAGATATATCTATCTTTGTGAAGAAGCTATCACTGGCTAAGTAGAGAAATCCGCTGAAATATTCACTTTTGAGGACATTTGACAACCAGGGTAGCCTCAATGTGCCTTCGTGCTGGTTATAGTTTAAAATATCAATTTGATTTACTCCGTTAACATCGGTCGAATAGTAAACGTATCCACCACCTGAAGATATTTCCTTACTTCTTCCTGGAACTCTATAGTACTCAGCCTCGTATGGATTACCAAGAGAGTCAAATGCAATGGAACTCAATCCTGCCGTTCCCGAAGCAGTAAGCAACATACCGTTATCGAGGGAGAAGTCGTAAATTCCCGTACTTCTTGCCCAGAAACTCCACATATGGGCAGGATTAGTAAGGTCAGAAACATCCCAGGTGTCAAGTAGCTCTCCACATGCATAAATGGTGTTTCCGTACTTTCTCACCTTGTGGTAGGTTCTTGCCAGAGGGAAGTTCCCCTGGCCTATTAAAACCGGATTGGAAAGGTTTGAAATGTTGTAAATATCAACACCATAAATGCCGTTCCATGAGCCCCAGACTGCGTAATATATAGTGTCTTCTACAATTCCAAAACAGTTGCCCACAGCAAGATAGGCAATTGAATCTGGATTTGATAGGTTAGATGCATCGAAGACAAAGCTGCCTCCTCCGGTATTTACAAACAGTCTGCTATTGCTTAATACAAAGTTGTTGATTGTATAAGGCACAGATACCGTCGAAATTACCTGAATATTCGGAAGATTTATGGTGTTGAAGATTTTTACGTAATGTGAGCTACCGTTAACATTTTCATATCCGACAAAGAGATAATTTCCTTCAAGATGCAAGTCCATGATGTAGATGTCAGAATAGGTATAAGATATCGCGTCCTGATAGGCCGTGATTTTTACGGGATTTGAAGGGTCTGAAACGGACCATACTTCGAGCCACGCGTTATCTCCGCCCATAAAGAGAAGATGCCTCGAGTAGTCGTAAACCAATACGTTGATATTGCCACCATGTGTCCTAATGGCGTCTGAAATGAAGTTAAATCCACCGGACGGGTCTGGCTGTAAAACTATCACTCCGGCGCCCGAGGCAAGGAATATCAAGTTATTTATAGTATCTTCGGCAAGTGCGTGGGCAGATCCGAATGGCCAGCTTGCAACCTCACTAAACCCCATGGAATCAGGTTGCACTGGTGATGCCGCATTTTGCCCCACAGTAAAAAGTGAGGCGAGTATTAAAGACCACATTTAAATAGCCTCCTTTCTCTTTGAAAAGCCCGTAGCCTATCAAAGAGCAAAATTTTTATAGATTATCGAGTCAGGGTAAGAGGAGGTCAAGAAAATCCTTTTTGACTCCGCTAATTAAGACAAAAATTATAGTCTTCCACATAAAAGGGTATAATAATCTCTCTATCCACCTTCTATCAAAACTCAAACGTTTAGATAAATTTTCCGTAACTGTTCAGCCCATTTCATCGCACTTGTCGCGAGTGGTCAAAAAATCTAAATTTCAATTGCCATCTTTCTCAACGGAATCCCGTTACATCAACGATAATTGCAGCGTAAATTACCCCTCCTTCCTTCAAGGAAGGAGGGGGCAGGGGAGAATGGGAAAATGGGTTATTCGAAATTTTGTTCCCCCCATTCCACCCCAGCCCTCCCTTCCCCAAGGGGAAGGGAGGGTGAAAAATCCGCTTGATTTTTTGAGAAGGCACCTTCCCCAGCACCGTGCACTCTGTGTGTAACAAAATACCTGGAAGAATTTTCGAACACGCTTTCACATTCTGGATTTTTATTTTTCATACCTTCACATCTACATTTTACATCATTTTGCTGGAGACTATGATCAGGCAATGGAATATTATTCATCTTATAATCGCGGGAAGAAATCGAAAATACTCGATCATTTTGAAATTCTGCACTTTGGGGATAGAAAGGCAGAGCAAATATA
>WFZT01000243.1 GCA_015489415.1 Caldifarciminota bacterium
CAGAAGGGGAAAGAGACATATATAGAGCTGGAGGTGCCGGAGGAGATGTATGTGGAGGATTCAACGGTGGTGCTTGAGGTGGAGAAGGAGAGTGGGCCAGTGGCGGTGTTAAATGAGATATATGTATTTGGGAAGCCAATAGCTGGCAGTGGACCGATGAGTGAAGAGGAGGTAATGCTAATCCCTGAGACGTACAGGGTGATGTCCATAAGTCCGAATCCAATGAGGGGGAGGGGAGAAATAGTGCTTGGGATACCGGAAGATGGGAAGGTGAGAGTGGACTTGTACAATATCGAGGGTCGGAGAGTGAAGGAATTGTTCAACGGAATGGTGAGGAAGGGATACTATCGAGTGAGAGTAGAGGGATTAGAGAGCGGAATGTACTTTGTGGTGGTGAGAGGTGAGCATGGGAAAGCGATGAAGAAGATGATGGTATTGAGGTAGGAATTTTAGAAGGTGAGGGCGGGGCCGAAGGCCCCGCCCTCACCTTAATATCGATCCTCAACTTACCTCTCTTTCTGTTTAACAGTTACCTCCAAAAATTCACCCTCTGCGTTCAAGGAAGCATACCTGAAATCCTTTTTGCCCCCTGTGTCATGTTAAACCGGCAAGAAAATCCCCATGAGCGTGTTAGAAAAAATTCAAAGCCTTTAATTTTTAATGAAAAATTTGCCTCCCACCTTGTTCCTCTCCCCACGCACAAAGTGCATAGGGAGAGGATAGTAGGGCGAATTTTCGAACGAGCTCACGGTTGTGTCTTGGAATTTTGCCGGTGGTTGCAATTCTCGAGGATGTTCAGGGCGTCTGGAGGATTTCAAATTGAGGGGCCCCGCGCACGAAGTGCGCGGGGCCCCCTCCCACCCAAAAAGTATCATTGACATCGTGCGGGGTTTACTTAAAAATGTAGGAAAAGCTCCGAGCCTGCTTACCTAAGGCGGAAGCTATGGTGGTAGGCCGATAGGGTAGAGTTGGAAACGGCTTTGCCTCCCGTGCTTGGAAAGGAGTGTCTATGATAAAAACTTCAAACCTAACTTTCAGATACAAGGATAAAGAAGCTCCCCTTCTCAAGGATGTAACCCTAACCTGGCAAGGTCCCGGAATTTTTGAGATTGCCGGTGTTTCTGGCAGTGGAAAGACCACCTTCATCCATCTTCTCAATGGAATCATTCCCCACGTTTATTCAGGCGAAAGGGAGGGCTATGTTGAGGTTAATGGAATAGACCCATGGAATGTACCTATGAGAGAGACCTCGCGCCAGGTATCAACGATTCTTCAGAATTTTGAATTTCAGTTATTCAGAAATCTGGTAGAGGAAGAAGTAAATCTAAATGATCCCCTTGCCCAAAAGCTAAACGTCACCCGGCTAAGGGGACGAAGAATCAGGGAGTTATCCGCTGGGGAAAAGCAGAGAGTCCTGATCCTTAAAAATTTACAGCGTAAGAAGGATATTATCCTGTTTGATGAGCCATTCTCGAGCCTTGACCCCTGGGGAAGAAAAGAACTTATGGAAATAATTCGAGAAATTGATGGATTGGTTGTTATCTCTTCCCACGCATTTCGCTTTCCAGATTCTGTGAAGTACGTGATTCACGAAAGGAGATTTGTAAGGCCAGAAGGTGATTTTAAAGAATACGGTGTACTCGTATCTCCGTACGATTTTCAGCTCCCAAAGACTTCTCCTGATGGAGTTCCCCCCATTCTCTCCCTCATTGATATCCATTTCTCCTATGGAAAAAGAAAGGTTCTTGAGGGGGTAAATCTCAATCTTTACCCCGGTCACATCACCGGAATTAGTGGCGCAAATGGCGCTGGAAAAACCACCCTTGCGACACTTATAGCAGGCTTTTTGAAGCCCCAGAAGGGGAAAATTTTCTTCAGGAATAAAGAGGTAAAAAAGCCACTTGCGGGCAAACATGTGGGAATGGTCTTTCAGAATCCCTATGCGCAGATTTTTGGATTCAGAATCAAGGATGAGCTCGAAATAAATCCGGCACTTCGGGATAATCTGAAAATTCTTGGACTAAATTTCGATGAGGGGGCAAAAATTCTGAGACTCTCGCGGGGAGAGCTTATGAGGCTTGCCATTGCTGCAGGTTCCTTCCACGACGTGATAATTTTTGATGAGCCAACAGGTGGACTTGATTATTTAAGCCTTGAGCATTTTGTTGGATTTCTTGAACACTTGAAAAAGAGTGGAAAGGCCATTCTTATCCTCTCACACGATCTTGAATTTCTGGACAGTGTTTCTGACAGGAGAATGATGTTCAAAGGAGGAAAGCTTATATGAATTACAGGAAAGTAGCCTACATCGCTGTATTTGGTGCATTGTGGGGACTCTGGGAAATGTCAGCTGGCTCAGTCGTTCATGCCCTCAACCTACCTGTTAAAGGTGTCATTATGAGCAGTGTAGGGATTTTCATCCTGCTTGTTGGTAGAACCTTTGTGCCAGAGGCGGGTAGTAGCTTTACTATAGGTGCTATTGCTGCTACGCTGAAGATTTTCTCCTTTGGCGGGATTGTTCTATCTCCTTTTCTTGCCATACTCATTGAGTCCAGCCTTGCCGAGATTTTCCTTACCCTTACGAGAAGTTCATTACCCGGATATATATTTGCAGGTGGGACTGCGGTTATGTGGTCACCTCTGCACAGACTTCTTATACAGGGACTGATTTTTTCAAGTAGAATTTACGAGTTTTACCTTCAGCTATTAAAGCAAGCCTCGCGGTTGTTACACATTCCTGAGTCCAGAGCAATCCTTCTCTTTGTCGCCTATCTCCTGTTTTTATTCATCTTGGGCAGCCTCGTTGGACTGGCTGCTTATTTTATCGGAAGGACCTTAAAAAGGGAGGTTAGATGAGTAAAAAAGGCCTTGTTACAATACTGTTTTTCTCTGTTTTTGTGCTTCAGTACTTTATACATGGCGCTATTTTCTACCTGATTTCTGTGCTCTATCTTTTGCTTGCATACATTCTGGATAAAGGAAGTTTGCGCGTTCTGAAAAAGAAGCATTTCTGGATTTTCGTCGCCATTATTGTGATTTCTTATCCCCTCGTAATGCCGGGTAAGGACGTTTATATCTTTGGGATTCGACTCCTATCAAAAGCTTATCTCTTTGTCAGTATAAGGATGGCTGTTATTGGAAGTGTTGTATTTATCTGGATTGCTGTACTTTCGCACACACTATCTCCGCAAGATATTGCAAGATTTTTCAAGCACCTTGGGCTAAAAGGTATCGGTCTTTATCTATCTATAGCTTTCAACCTGATTCCGTCCATGGAGGAGAGTATAAAAACCACCTATATGGCGATGCGTCTAAAGGGTGGTCTGGAATTCTCCTTTTTAAGGTGGAAACTCTTTGCCATCACAGTTTTGAGAAATGTCATACTGATGGCGGAGAATCTGAGCATCGCTCTTGCTCTGGAGGGTATAGAAAATGATCTGGATCATAACGGGTGATAAAAGAAGCGGGAAGACGACTCTTCTGCGGCAGCTTGTTGATAAGCTGGGCAGTAATGGGGTCAAAGGTATAGTAGCCCCTTCGGAAGAAAGGGATGGTAATGTGGTTGGGTACGATGCAATTGTTCTGCCGCTGGGGAGAAAGGTCAGGATTGTTTCAAGAAAAGGCATGGGGGAGAAGGTGGGCAGGTTTGTCATGCTGGAGAAGGGGAAGCGTGAGGTCATGAGGATGCTTTCCGGGGAGCGGGAGAATCCCGATCTTTTTGTTTTTGATGAGTTCGGGCCACTTGAGCTAAGGGGCAAAGGACTAAGGAGTATATTTGATGAATTTTTAAAAAATGGGGAGATGGTGGTAGTTGTGGTGAGAAGAAGTTTGCTTTCGGACTTCATCCGCCTGATCAGAGATGAAAAACCGTACAGAATCATCGAGGTAGGAACCGGGAGGGAGCATGAAATGATAAGCGAGGTGGTAAAGATGATGGGAAGGAGGTCATCATGATTGCATTAATGATAGTGCTATCTTTACTGAAACCTGATACCATACCAACAGTTGATGAGGTAATTGTAAGGGCAAAACGAGAGCCCATTGCAGCTCTCTCGGGTGTGAAGGTGATAACGGATACAACGCTCAAACATGCCAAATCTCCCGATGAAATCCTGAAAAATCTTGCGGGGCTTTATGTCTCTTACAGTGGGAAAATGGGTGCTGATCTCATAATTCATGGTTTTGATACACGTGAGATTTCCATCCTTGTTGACGGTATCCCCGTGAGCTTCCCCTACGATGGGACATTTGATATCTCGCAGTTGCCAGTCTCGGATCTATCTGCAATAAAGATATACAAAGGTGTTGGAGCTGACCTTTTCGGACCAAATGCCATGGGAGGAGCCGTTAATTTTGTCACACTATCCCCATTCAGCGGAGTAAAGACCGTGAGCTTTGGTGTTGGGAGAAATTTAGATAAATTTGCCAGCCTGACATATTCTTTTGTTGGTAGCAAAATCGGAGTACTGCTATCTGCAGGATACGCAAGGTCTGATGGATTCTACCTTTCAAGCAAATTTTCACCAGCTGAGAATGAAGATGGTGGTGTAAGGGATAACTCATGGTACAAAAAGGGCCACCTTCGGCTAAAGATTGGCTATAACTCAGGCAGGCTTGGCAATTTTTATGTGAATGCGGGGTTTATCAACAACTCAAGAGGTGTACCGACGAGGACCTTCGGCCGTCCAAGATACTGGAAGTTTCCCATATGGCAGGAAAAACTTCTGAAATTCTCCCATGAATACATTGGAGAAAGGCTAATGGTCCGGTCAAACCTTTATTACGACGGCTTTTACAATGTACTCAAAGCCTATAGAGACCCGGATTTCACCGTGCTAAAATGGTCAAGCACCTACGATGACTACACCATCGGAACTAATTTTTATGTCGATTCCAGGAATTTATCCATGGCTGCGGGACTAAAAAAGGACGTGCACCGTGAGCGTGGAGATTCCAATGAACCGTGGAATGAGGTTAAAGGTTTAAACGGCTCTCTTGGCCTGAATGCCCAGACCCCATTCCATGGTGTAACTTTTGCCTATGGAACCAGCTTCAATTTTCTTAAAACTTATGCACAAGAAAGTCGAACCCTCACCGCAATTAATCCTTCTTTTGGCGTTACAGGAGAGCTTTCGAGCGTGATATGGAAGTTTTCAGTAGCTATTCGCTCCCGATTCCCCACACTCAAAGAGCTCTACTCAAGCAGAATGGGCAGATACTACCCAAATCCCGATCTTCATGCAGAGAGGTCTCTAAATCTAAGTCTGGGATTTTCTAAAAAAATCGCGAATTTTACCACTGAACTCAATTTCTTCGACTCTGAGCTGAAGGATATGATTGACAGGGTTAAAGTGGATAGCCTGTATCAGATGCAGAATATAAATCGTGCGAGATATAGTGGAGCTGAGCTCTCAGCGAAAAATGGATTCATCAATCTTGAATACACTCTTATGCGCGCAAGGAATCTCTCCAATGACAGGAAGTTTGATGAATTAGAATACAGACCTGAGCATAAGCTGAATTTCGGGGTGAGTATTCCATTTGTTTATGGCGTAAAGCTCCATGGTGAGCTGAATTTTGTGGGTAAAAGATACTATATTGATCGGGACTCCCTCAAATCCCTTCCACCATACACCGTTTTCAATCTTTCTTTCTCAAGGTCTATTGGAAGGGCAAAACTCGATTTCTATGTTGATAATCTGTTTGATGCCAACTACGAAAGTGAAGCCGGATATCCAATGCCTGGCAGGTATTACAGGTTCAATATAACTGTCAATTTGGATTAAAATATAGGGGGTGGCTCTCCCGCTTCGCGGGAGAGTCACCCCCTAACAAAATGAAAGCAATCGTTGCATTTGAGGATGGCTCATACTATATCGGACGTGCATTTGGCTCATACACCGATGCGCGTGGGGAAATAGTTTTTAATACCTCAATGAGTGGCTATCAGGAGATACTCACCGACCCCTCTTACAAAGGGCAGGTGGTCTTGATGACATACCCCTTGATTGGAAACTACGGGATAAATGAAGATGACCTCGAATCGAGAAGGCCCTGGATTGAAGGATTTATCGTAAAAGAACTCTCAAAGCATTATTCGAACTACCGGGCCACGGGAGACCTTTCCAGCTTTCTCAACACCTATGGAATTCCAGGAGTTGAAGGTGTGGACACCAGAGCAATAACAAAGCGCATCAGGGAGAAGGGAAGCATGCGTGTCTATATTACCACGAAAGACATTTCTCCTGAAAAGGCAGTGGAAGTGGCGCGGGAAATTCCGGATATCAAGGGCAGGGACCTCGTGAAGCAGGTTACAACCCAGGAGCCCTATCTTTTTCGGGAAGGTATGTGGAACGGCAAAACTTACGAAAAGCCCACACGATGGAAATATCGGGTGGTTGTCTATGACTTTGGTGTGAAGAAAAACATCCTGAGAATAATGAATTCTCTTGGAATCGAGACCTTTGTAGTGCCTGCCAGTACTCCGTGGCAGGATGTGCTTAACATGAAACCACACGGAGTCTTTCTTTCCAACGGTCCGGGAGACCCGGAGCCCCTCAAATATGCTATTGAGAATGTCCGCAATCTAATAGGGAAGCTGCCTATTTTCGGAATCTGTCTCGGTCATCAGATCTTGTCTCTTGCTCTCGGGGGTAAGAGCTATAAGATGAAATTTGGTCATAGAGGGGCTAATCATCCTGTTAAGAACCTCGAGACCGGGCATGTGGAAATTACTGCCCAGAATCATAGCTTTGCCATTGAAATAAAAAGCATGGAGGGACTCGCTGAAATCACCCACATAAATCTAAACGATGGCACCCTTGAAGGTATCAGAGACAAAGAGCGTAAATTCTTCACTGTTCAATACCACCCGGAAGATTCACCCGGTCCCCATGATTCTATATATCTCTTTCAAGAATTCTACAACCTGATCGAATCTACTTTTTGAGCATACTTAGAGAAGTGCAAGTTCGTAAGATCTTGAGTTATGGAACTTCCCCTCCCCGGGGAAGGGAGAGAGTTTTATTCTCGCTTAAACCAGCAGGGACGTAACCTTTGCGTGAAAGCCAAGAATTTCCCCTCCTCCGTTCGGGAAAGAGAGGTTAGGAGAGAATGGGGAAAGAAAAGTGGCTTAAAATATTAGAGAATTTGCCGTTTTTAAGCATAAATCATGGGTGAGTGGGGAATTTTTAAAAATATTCTACATCAAATGCAAGTTCAAAAAAAACTCTACCACAAGCGGAACTTGTGGGGATAGGCAAGGGAGAGGGCTTTCCGCTTGAAAAAATTTAAGTTGTAGGCCCTCACCCCAACCCTCTCCCGCGGAGCGGGAGAGGGAGCTTAATCTTTGCTTGAAAGGAATTTTTAAAATGTGACCCCCTCACCTTTATCCCCTCCCCGCAAGAATTTATGCGGGGAGAGGAAGTTTTTTTCTGAGTCGAGCAGGCAAATTCTTGCCAGTGTTTCAAAAAATTCACCAATGGCCATGTATCTTGAAACACTTCTTTTCACCAAGAAGGATAGGACAATAATTCCCCTGCGTATCTTATGCGTGAGATGGGTTTCATGCATTATGAGTAATAGAAGTTAGTCTAAACCCTACTTTTTGAGATGGTCTTTTACTGTCCTTGCAAGCTTTTCAAACTCTTCAAGGGAGAGGGTCTCTCCACGTCTGTCCAGAGAAATCCCTGATTCACTCTCAATTTTGTCGAATTCAAGCTTTCCAAAATTGTGCTTCAAAACAGTTTTGAGTTTCTTCCTTCTCCCACCAAATGAAAATCTGATCAGTTTTTCCAGAAATTTCGGGTCACTCACCTCTATCGGAGGTTTCTCCCGCACCCTCATTTTCACAAAGGCCGAATCAACCTTTGGTATGGGTCTGAAACAGGTTTTGGGTATGTTGAAAAGAACCTCAATGTCGAAAAACATGGCAAGGTAAAGGGTTAGAGAGCCATACTCGCTTGTGTCAGGTGATGCCACCAATCTCCTTGCCACCTCTTTCTGGATAGTAAGATAAATTTCGGAGAAAAGCTCCCTATCCCTGATAAGCTTTTCAAGGATGGGGGTGGTGATGTAATAAGGGATATTAGAAACCACTTTGAGCGGAGCAGGAATCCCATGTTCTTTTAGCTTTTCCTTGAGGTCAGCCTTCAGGAAATCTTCTTCCACAACAATCAGCCGATCACCAATAAGTAAGCCGTATCTTTTTTTGAGCTCTGAGACCAGTTTTGGGTCAATTTCGAAAGCAATTAAATTGGCACCACGCATCAATAGAAATTCTGTGAGTGCCCCGCGTCCAGGGCCGATTTCAAGAATCCACTCCCCCTCCCTGACACCGGCATACCTTACGATTTTATCCAGTATATTTTTGTCCTTTAAAAAGACCTGGCCTAATTTTGAGCGTGGCTTCTTCATTTTATGACAATTGTGCCGCGCAGGTCTTTAACATTTCCGAGATTATCGGAAATTATGAGTCTGTAAGTATGCCTGCCCCTTTTGATTTTAAATGGCGGCCAATAGACGAGCTTTTTCAGGTCAAAATAGTAATGAACCGGCTCCCATTTGCCGTCAAGATAAAATACTATGGAATCGCTTTTGATACCTGAAAGATTATCGTGAAGTTTAATTTCGATCTTCTTGCGTGAGATTGTGACAAATTTTGCCGTTGGAGGTCGAGTGTCCTTGAGCATTTTGAATGCCCCGAAGGAGATGACGTAACTTGTATCTTTGCCCACGAAATCCCATTTATTGTGCCTTTCGTCGTAGCTGAAAATTCCCACTTTTGGAGCTGAGTTTCTGGCAAGCATCATACGTCTATTGATGGGCAATACCTCGGGAAATATGTAGTCCTTACCCTTAAAATGCAGGTAATAAACGTTGGAGTTGAAAAGGAGTCCCTTATCAATCTCCCCGATGGTGTAGGGACCGACCTTAACCGTGTCCCCATCAACACTTAGAGTGGCCTTTTGAATTTTAAGGGTATCTTTGCCTGAGACCAGAATAATTTCGTTTTTACCGTCGAGTTTTCTGACACCGTTATTGAATTTTCTGACGACCTTGCCTTTCTTGAGTTCGAACTTTCCAATGGCATAAACACCGTCGGGTCTGAATTTTAGCCTGACAGTCGGGGTTTTAATCTGATAACCTGCGGTGTCCGGAGCATCTATTCCCTTTTTGATCTCAAAGCTTAGAGAGGTCGTATGTCCGTAAAAATCTTTGACAACGAGCCTGTATTTCCCGAATTTTTTATAGCAACGAGGTGCCTTTAGCTGGAATGGATTGGTGAAATCTAAGGGATTACACAGTCTGATCCACTTCTTTCCCCCTCTTGGGCCCTCAAAACTGTAAAAGACTCCGGCAGCCCTCTGATAGCTGTAATTGAATGTGTCAAATTCAACTGCATAAACAAGCTCTTTACCAGACCAGAGCTCAATTTTGTATGGATTTGTAACATTTTCACGTGCTACAGGATCGTAGGCGATGACTTCGATGATGAAAGGCTTCTTTGCGTGAAGGATGGCCCCATTTCTGGCAACTGATTGTGAATATATCTCGCCGTCCTTACAAGAGATGACCCTTAAAGAATCAACCGCCGGGAATGTTGTATCTGGCAGGTGGTAGAGGAAGAATGGATTTACGGGCTCATTTTCCTTATTCCGGATTTCAAAATGAAGATGGGGAGTTCTCGTGCCAGTTTTACCAGTCCAAGCCAGGATCTGCCCTTTTTTGAAGTAAAAAGTATCCTTCGGGAAATCGTTTACACTGTATTTTTTCTGTTTCTTTTGAATTTCGTAAACGTAGCGTTCGAGTTCGGGTCTAAATCTTGAGAGATGGGCATAAACGAAGATGTGTCCAGTACTGTCATCCTGAAAGTAAATGACCTTACCGTATCCCCAGTAGGATGCGCGTATGCGAACTACATGGCCATCTGCCGCAGCACGTACAGGATAACCTGTTTTACCGAGTGTCGAGAGGTCAACTCCGGCGTGAAACCGGAGGATTCTAAACTCACCAAAACCAGCAGTTATGAGGGGCGGCAACCTGAGAGGAAACAGGAAGTTTGCCGCCATCAAAAGAACAAATAGATTAGACATAAGAGAATTTACTCTCCGTCAGGCTTTTAAGAAATTCCTGATTACTTACCGTCAGTCTCATCTTCTCCTGCAGGAACTCCATAGCCTCCACTGGATTCATCTCGGAGAGAACCTTTCTCAGGATCCATACCTTATTCAAAACGTCTTTGGGAAGGAGTAACTCTTCTCTCCTCGTACCGGATTTGTTGAGATCAATTGCTGGGAAGATTCTCCTGTCCGCAAGTCTCCTATCGAGCACAAGTTCCATGTTACCGGTACCCTTAAACTCTTCGAAGATCACATCATCCATACGTGAACCCGTCTCGATCAATGCTGTTGCAATAATTGTGAGGCTTCCACCTTCCTCGATGTTTCTTGCTGAGCCAAAGAACTTTTTGGGCTTAATCAGAGCTGTAGAGTCAATACCACCTGTGAGAGTTCTACCAGAATGAGGAGTTACCACGTTATAGGCCCTCGCAAGACGTGTGAGTGAGTCAAGAAGGATGACCACATCCTTTCCAACTTCCACAAGTCTCTTTGCCCTCTCAAGCACAATCTCAGCCACGTGTGTATGCTTTTCAGCAGGTTGGTCAAACGTGGAACTAATAACTTCTGCCTCGACCTTACGTTTGAAGTCTGTAACCTCCTCTGGCCTTTCGTCAATCAGAAGGATGATGAGGTAAACTTCTGGATGGTTTCTCTTGATAGAGTTTGCAATCTGCTGGAGCAATACCGTTTTACCGGCTCTCGGGGGAGAGACAATAAGTCCACGCTGTCCTTTACCGATGGGAACAAAGAGGTCCACGATTCTCATGGATAGGTCTTCTGCGTCAGGTATCTCGAGGTTGATTTTCTCCGTTGGGTAGAAGGGAGTGAGTTTCTCGAAGCTTGGCCTGTTTCGAACTTCCTCAGGCGAAACTCCGTTCACTGCCTCGATTTTTATGAGTGCTGGAAATTTCTCGCTATCCTTTGGAGGTCTCACAAGCCCGCTGATCTCGTCTCCGGGCCTCAAGCCAAACTTCTTGATCTGCGAGGGAGAGACGTAAATATCCTGAGGGCTGGGATTGTAGTTGTACTCCTTGAGCCTCAGGAATCCGAATCCGCCCTCCTGATGGATTTCCAGCACACCCTCCCTGAACTGTTTACCTTCTTTCTCCGCAAATGCGTCAAGGATTCTTTTAATTAATTCCTCTTTTCTGTAACTTGAGTAATTTACGATATTCAGTTGTTTGGCGATTTCGTAAAGCTCACCAATCTTTTTCTTCCTTAACTCCTGAAGAGTCATATTATCCTTACCTCCTTTGGGTTTTTCCGGGAATTAAATCATTTTTGTGTCGTTTATAATCAGCTCAAATTTGCACCCCAATCTTTTTGCTGCCTTGGACGCGATGAGCATCCTTGAGAGAAAGATCTGAAAATACTCCATTACAGGAGCAATCTCGGTGTCAATTTGAATTTTATAAGTGATGACCTTATTTTCCCTATCGACAATAATTTTTGAAAAAGTTGCTGCATAGTTTACCCTATCATGTATATCTTCCTTGATGTTTCCGATGGGCCTAACTCTCGAGCGATGAACATCGGACTTGTCTGCGAGAATGAGGGCAGCAGCAATTGGTGATACGGGGACACCGTCTTCCTCATGATGGTTCCCAATTGCCATCATCACCTCAGCAAGCTCCTCGTAGTCCATGCCCATCTCTTCAAGGATTTTGTAAGCGAGAACTGCACCGGTCTGTGCATGATACTCCCTGTTGATTAGATTTCCCACATCGTGGAGATAGCCTGCCACTTCGGCAAGCTCTGCCATCCTTTCAGGGTACCCCAACTCCCTTAAAATCTTTCCCGCTCTCTGAGCCACGAGGGAAACATGCCTCTCCCCATGCTCGGTGTACCCAAGAGCGGCCAGCGTCTCGTCAGCCTTTTTAACAAAGTGCCGAATTTTAGGGTTTTCTTTGAGTTCTTTCAACGTAATTCTTGTTTTTTCAATTACTTTCATAGCACCTCCCGGAGAATCTCTGGATTCTCCTCAAAAGCAGTACCTATGACCACATGTCTTGCACCTGAGGCAAGTGCGTTTTCCACATCCTCTTTAGTTCTAAGGCCACCACCAACAATAACCGGAATAGAAACAGAATCCACAACGCTTTTAATCATCTCTGGTGGCACCGGGAATTTTGCCCCGGAGCCCGCCTCAAGATAAAGCAATTTCAGGCCGAGTAGCTCACCAGCAACCGCATGGGCAATAGCTATATCTATCTTTTCACGTGGTATTGGTCTTGTGAAAGAGATATATTCAACCGATGTGTAGTTGCCTGATTCAATCAGCATGTAACCAGTTGGTATTACCTCAATTCCTGAATTTTTTAAGAAAACCGAAATTTTTACATGCTCTCCGATCAAAAAATCTGGATTCCTTCCACTGATAAGTGAAGGCAATAAAAACGCATCTGCGTTTTTAGAGACCTGTAACGAATTGCCAGGAAATATGATAACAGGGTATTTTGAAACCTCTTTCACCCTCATAACGAATTCATTGAAATCTTCCGACAGGAGAACACTTGTTCCGACGAGAATCGCCTTAACACGGTCATGACTGTTGATTTTCGCAATAAGTTCCTCCACCTCATTCCTGTTCACTTTGTCCGGGTCTATAAGAATCAGGACACCAGGATCAGTCGAGTCAGAAAATAACTTTTCGTAAACTGTTGACAACATCACCTCCACTCCCAAGAAGAAGGCTGAGTATCTCTTTTGAATTTTTTACACTGTTAAAAAAGAGCTCACTCAGGTTTAGCGTTTGCAGGTTTTTACCGGCGAAGAGTTTTTTTAGAACCCTGTATAGTTTAATTATCCGCTCATCTGTATAGTTTTTCAAATAGTCTTTGAGAATTAATGAAATTTTATAGTCAAGTCCGATTTCGTTCCAGTAATTTTTTTCATATTTTTTGAGAAATTTTTCACTCAGGTCGTCCTTTTTGATAGCCTCGGCTCCGACTTCACCGGCAATTTTACCGCTGATTATCGCAGTAGCAATGCCTCCACCTGTGGCAGGGTCAGCAAGGCGCGCCGCATCTCCAACCACCAGAAGGTTATCTGTATAAATCTTTTTTAAGTTTCCTCCTACAGGTACCACCCCCCTGAGCCATCCTATGATTCTTGCATTCGGATAAAATTCACTGATGATAGTTTTTAAATAATCCATGGGGTCTTTATTGGTTTCAACGGTTACCCCCACTCCGAGGTTGGCAAGCCCGCGACCTTTGGGGAAAACCCAGGCGTAGCCGGTGGGTGAATATTTTTCAGAGAATAGAAAATCCATTCTGTTTGATGGAATCTTCTCATCGTAAACAAGAAACTGAGCGCATTTGTGGACATCCTGCTCGGAAACCTCCATGTTGAGGCCAAGCGATGTGGCTACAGCTGAGCCCGGCCCATCTGCACCAATCAGCAAATCTGTGAAAATTTCATGTACTTTCCCGTCTTTTAACACTTCAATTTTTATGCGTCCGTTATCACGCTCCGCCCTCAGGAATTTTGTACTGACAGAAAGCTCTGCACCTGCTGCCGCCGCCTTTTCAGCAAGGGTTCGGTCAAATATCTTCCTCTCAAGTACAACACTCATATCGTCTTTATATACCTCAAAGTAATCTAAGTCCGGGGCAATGATTCTAAGAGTATCAATTTTTGAAGCAATGAACTTCTCCGGGTTCTCGATTCCGAAAATATTTTTTGTGAGATTAAGCGTGTTTACTGAGATACCTTCTGCGCAGAATATGTCTTTTCCAACTTCACGTTGTTTCTCAATTAAAAGCGTTTCAATACCATTTTTTGCAAGGGTCAAAGCGGCCGCGGATCCTGCAGGGCCAGCTCCGACAACTATTGCAGGATATGAGTTTTTAAGGTTCATTCCTTTTCCCACTCCGATTTTTAGGGGTTATGCCTTTTCCCAGGAAAGATGTATCCATAATGGGGAGTTTGTATATAATAAAGTCAAACCCATACCTGTCAAGGGGCCGGCATCCGTCAAAAATCTCCTTCACTGCTCAAAAAGTAAGACACAAAAGAAAGTCACATCTCTAAGCCCATCCATCCGTATCTTGAGAATATGGTTGGTTTGTGAGTATAATTCTCACAACTTCGGAGGAGGTTATTTATGAGAGGATTTGTTATTCGTTGGCTTGTTTCAGCCATAGCCCTTGCTGTTACAGCCTGGATTATCAAAGGTATTGAAATCCATGGTATTTTCTCACTTTTGATAGCAACTCTTGTTCTCGGTATCCTGAACGCCATAATCCGCCCCATTTTGCTGATTCTTACCCTACCACTGAATTTTCTCACTCTCGGGCTTTTCACATTTGTAATCAATGCGATTATGCTCCTCATCACCGCGAGCGTTGTTGAGGGATTTGAAATTCACGGATTCTGGGCCGCATTCATTGGAGCCATATTTATGTCCATCATCAGTACGATTCTCAATTACTTTATCTCGGACAGAGGTAAGTTTGAGATCATGATAATAAAGAAATGAAGGTTGCACTCGCACTTGGCGGAGGCTCTGTCAGAGGATTTGCCCATTTAGGAGTCCTTGAGGCCCTGAAAAAGCACGATATTAAGTTTGATTTCATAGTGGGGACCAGTGCAGGGGGAATAATCGGCACCCTTTATGCCTTCAAGAAAGATATTTACGAATGCTATAAGGTGCTCGAAAACGCCGCTCACTCTGAGATAGTCAAAGAGATGAAACTCCAGAATTACAAGCTCAACCACCAGGGAGACAAAGAAGATGCTGGAAGAATTCAGAAATTTCTGAGCACCGTTAGAGGCGCGATGCTTTTAAGAAAATCCCTTGTCCACCGCTCTATGGTACCTGTTGAGACTATTCAGGAGTTCTTTGAGTTAATTTATCCACGTGGCCTGACCTTTGAAGACCTCGAAATGCCAGTTTATACCGTTGCTCTTGATATAATTTCCGGAAAGGATGTTGTGATTGGAACCGGAGAGGTGATCAAGGCTGTCAGGGCCACAAGTGCCATTCCCGGCTTGCTGCCACCTGTTGAGCTTGACGGTATGATCCTCGTGGATGGAGGAACCACCCAGAAGGTGCCTGTGGAAAGTGCATACCTGCTCGGTGCTGATGTGGTTATCGCCGTGGACGTGGGAAGAGACCCATCGCCCGAAGACCCGCTTGAGTCAGGACTCGAAATAATGTGGCGGACCGAAGACTGGTCCAATTACAGGCTTCATCTTAAGCAACTCTCAATGGCAGATGTTGTTCTAAAACCCCGGATATCACATATTGAGTGGTATGACACCGATGCTGCCGAATTTCTCTTTAAAGAGGGCTATGAAGAAGCTCTCAAAAAGATTGACGAAATCAAAAGGGCCACATCTCCAAGCTTATTCAGGAAATTATTTGGCCGAAAGAAAAAGTTTTACCAGGAACCTCTTGGGAAGTATGTTATTTTGAAATAGTATCTCCAGGCTCCACTCTGAATGCAGCGTATCCAGCAAATTTTTCAGGGATGAAGTTAACCCCGGGGCTCAATCTTTTTATGTAATCCAGACTATCAGACGGGGTGGTTTGAAACTTTGAAGTCCAATAAGTAGTCTTCAAAGGTATGACGTAAAAATCAGTGCTGTCTTTACTGAAAATTTTTACCATTGTAAGCATGCCGTTTGCCTTTTTCGTGTATGAACCAAAAATAAAATTGCCAAGCGAATAGAAAATGGGCCTGCCTTTGTAAAATTCAATGGGCTGAACCACATGGGGATGGTGCCCTATCACAACAGATGCCCCATGGTCAATGGCATAATGGGCAAGAATTCTCTGATACAGCTTGGGGGTATCAAGAAGCTCACTGCTCCAGTGGAAGACCACAACTTTAAAATCGGCATTCACGTGCTCGAGGTCATATTTTATATTCTTCTCTACTCCGTGAATGGTGCCCGCCTTATTAGAATCCGCCCAGTAACTTTTGGGGAGGGTATTGGAATAACATAAAAAAGCAATTTTGATCCCCTGTGCCGTGACTGTATAAGGCTTCCGTGCGGAATCAATATTCATACCCGCACCGCAGTGGCCAATTCCGAGGCTATCAAGAACCCTGATAGTGCTTGCAAGTCCTTCCACTCCAAAATCCATAATGTGATTGTTAGCAAGAGTTACTCCGGTCACTCCCGCCTTTTTCAGCGCCCATGCAAAATGTGGAGGGAACTTGAAGATGTATTCCTTACCCTTCACAGGTGTGCCAGTATCGGTGATTGGGCACTCCAGATTGAAAAATGCCACATCGGCAGAACGGAGAAGCCCCATGATGTTTTTGAATGGGTAAAGCGGCTCTTTCTCGACAAATTCAAGCAGACTGCCCGATGGCATCAGATCTCCACCCATTAGAACAATGACAGGTTTTGGAGCACCTGAAATCTGTCCGAGAATCGCAAGAAGGGTGAAAAGTTTCGTAAACATGAGTAAAATTATAACCCATGCCTTACGAGACACTTGATCACACAGCAGATTATGGATTCATCGTGCACAGTGACACCCTCGAGGGCCTCTTCGTGGAGTCCGCGCGGGCTATGTTTAAGGAAATGGTAGAAAACTTCGAGGATGTGAAACCTTCTAAATGTATTGATGTGGAGCTTGAGGAAGAAACCCTCGAGGACCTTTTTATTTCTTGGCTTAATGAGCTTTTATTCCATTTTGAGGCCCATCGGATGCTCTTTAGTAAATTCGAAGTAAAAATAAATGGGCAGAAGCTTAAAGGCAAAGCTTGCGGAGAGCCTATGGATAAGAACAGACACGAAATGGTAATTGGCATAAAGAGCGCCACATACCACCAGCTAAAAATCTGGCAGGACGAGAAGGGCTGGCATGCCAGATTCATCTGTGATGTGTGATGGATTTGAGCGTAGAGTACAGATTCAGCGCTGCACATAGTGTTAAAATTAAGGGTGAGCCCGAGCCCCTGCACGGACACGATTTCAGAATAAGAATCACCTTGAGCGGCAAGCCAGACGAGGATGGATTTATTATTGACTTCCTGGAGCTTGAAAAAATTGTCCAGAAGCTGGTTATAGATGAGCTTGACCACAAAAATTTAAACGAAATCTTCAAGCAGCCAACGGTGGAAAATATCGGAATATGGATATTCAGAAGGCTGAAGGAGCCGCTTAAAGGCAAAAATCATCATCTGAAAGAGGTGCGCGTGTACGAGACAAAGGAAAGCTGGATAAGTGTGAGAGGAGAGGATTTATGAAAGATGTACAGAATGAGCGAGATTACAGGAATATCCCTCTTGAGCGGGTTGGGGTTGAAGGGCTCAAGTATCCCATTCGTGTGATGGACAGAACACATGGGACCCAGCCAACAATCGGCACTATTTCCCTTGCAGTTGACCTGCCCGAAGAATTCCGTGGCACTCACATGAGCAGGTTTCTTGAGGTCCTGCATTTCTACAAGGATTACATCTCACTCGAGAATCTCGAGGAGATCCTCGATGAACTTAGAAAAAGGCTCAATGCCTCAAGCGCTCACATTGAGATTGAGTTTCCCTATTTTTTGAAGAAAAAAGCCCCTGTTACCGGTGCTGAGAGTTACATGGACTACCGATGCAAGTTTATCGCCACAAAAAACCGGGAATTTGATTTTATCCTTGAAGTCAATGTGCCGGTTCAAACCCTCTGTCCATGCTCAAAAGAGATCAGCCGTTATGGGGCCCACAACCAGCGTGCAGAGGTAACCATACAGGTGAGAATGAAAAAACTGGTCTGGATCGAGGAATTGGTGGAAATTGCCGAGGAATCTGCCTCTTCTCCACTTTACGCTCTCCTGAAGCGGGAGGATGAAAAATACGTGACTGAGCATGCCTATGATAATCCAAAATTTGTGGAGGATGTGGCACGTGATGTGGCCCTCAGGCTCGATGAAAACGAAAGGGTCACCTGGTATTACATCATGGTAAAAAGCTACGAATCCATCCACCACCACAACGCCTACGCCTGTTTGAGAAAGCAAAAGTAAAAATTTTTTGGCGTGAAATCTATGAACCGAGGGTTTCTTACGACCTACACAGACCCTTCTCTGATTTGATTTTTAGCCTTTTTCAGCAGGTCAAACTCATCAATTTTTATTTCCACTCGATCTGAGAACTGCCGAGCCATTATGATCATTCTTCCACTTGGTCCGCGAGTGAAGAAAGGGCCAGAAAGATAGCCCTCTACTTGAAATTTTAAAAAAACTCAATATGTTACCCCTCACCTCCATCCTCTCCCCTGCAACTTCAAAATACACCCCTCCCCCGCGCTTCGCGCGGGGGAGGTCGGGAGGGGGCTTCCGCTTGAATATTTAAGAAACTCAAGATGAATAGCCTCACCCGCAAAGCGGGAGAGGGAGCCCAGTGGACTTGATCTACAAAGCGAATGAAGGGGTTTGACGGATTTGACCTGCTAAAACAGCAGGAGATTAAACTTGACTACTGCCTCATTAATTCAGCCTTATAATACAGGGCCTATGAAATGTAAGATTTGCGGAAAGGAAGCCATAGTTAAGCTAAGGTCATACAACCTCGCCCTCTGCCGCGAGCACTATATTGAATTTGTCAAAAGAAGGGTGGAAAAGGGCATCAAAAAGTTCAAGATGGTGCGAAAAGATGAGCGCATACTGGTCGCAGTGTCCGGAGGGAAGGATTCCATAGTTCTGTGGCATGTTTTAAACGAGCTCGGCTACGATACAACAGGGTACTTCCTCAATCTCGGAATTGAGGGATTTTCAGATGAGTCTCAGGAAGTTGCCCAAAAATTTGCCGATATGTTTGGACTCACACTAAAAGTTGAGTATTTAAGAGACGTTCTGGGTGTTGGCATTCCAGAGTTATCAAAAATTTCAAGAGGTAAACCCTGTTCGCTCTGTGGCATGATAAAAAGATATCTGATCAACCGGGCAGGTCTTGAGTTCGACGCCGTAGCCACAGGTCATAACCTTGATGATGAATCTTCTGTACTTTTTGGAAATATCTTGCACTGGCAAACCGAGTATCTCGAACGGCAGTATCCAGTCCTACCCCGGGACCGCACACTTGCAAGGAAGATCAAGCCCCTGATTTTACTTACAAACTATGAGATTAAGCTATATGCTGAGGTTCTCAACTTACCTCACATCGTGGATAAATGCCCATTCTCCGGTGGAGCTACTACACATTTTTACAAGGGAATTCTTGAGACCATAGAAAATGAAATGCCGGGAACAAAGGTAAGGTTTTTACTGGGCTTTTTTGAAAATAAGGCAGGGTTTAAGGTGCCGCAAACGCGACACCTTAAACCCTGCAAAAAATGTGGCTATCTAACTACTGCAGAAGTTTGTTCCTTCTGCAGACTTAAGGAAAAGGTCGAAAATCAGTTCAACTTACGCTGACAATCAGGGCAAATTCCGTAGAAAACTATATTGTAGCCCTGAAGTCTGAAGCCCTGCTTCTCCTCTTCAGAAAGTTCAATCTTGGGTACCGGTTTTTCCACGTCCACGATCTTGCCGCACATTGTGCAAACAAGGTGAATGTGGGGCTCAGTAAACGGGTCGTAGTGAGCCTTTCCACCAATAACCTCAAGCTTCAGCACACCGCCGATCTTTTCCAGGAGCTCGAGGGTGTTGTAGACAGTGGCAAGCGATATATCGGGCATCATCCGTTTGACCTTGTTGTAAAGGTCTTCAGCTGTGGGATGTGTGTGATCGTTGTGCAATGCCTCAATGATCGCGCGCCTCTGCGGGGTCATTTTGAACCCACGCTTTTTCAATTCTTTAATCCTTTCTTCAACAGTAACCATGTTATCACCTCAAATTGGATTTATAACTGGAAGTATTCTAAACTAAAAACGAGAAAAAATCAACCCAAAGTTGAGCTCATTCAAATATTTCCATTCACGAGACATTCCTCTCCCCCACATAAATACTTTTTAGTAGGGGTGAAGTGTGTGAAAATTTAGTAGATGCAGTGGCATAATGAAATAAGATTGAGAAAGAATTTTTCTCGCAGCCCCAGAATCTCCCTCTCCCCGCATAAATTCTTTGCGGGGAGAGGTAAGATGAGGGGTAACATATTGAATTTTTGATGATTTCAAGCGGAATGCCCCCTCTCGAGACCCTTACCACTTGCAAAGCAAGCAGGGGAGGGAAACTTAGATTCAGTTGTTTTACAAATGTAGATGATGAATTTTCGAAGAGAATGACCATAAAGATGAGTTTACATTCGAATTTTACCCTTACCTGTCTTTCTACATCACAAGAAGAGTGAGCCAGTGCAGGAATCTGCCAAAGATTTCAAATGTTACGACTTAGCTTAAAACACTTTGAGTTGACCAGATTATTAAGGATATTGAACGCTGCGGATAGAAATTTATTTAACCAACTTTGTGACGGGCCTGCCATGCAAAAATGCCACTTGTTACCAGAAATAACACCAAACTGACTCTGTAAGGTAATGCGGGATGGAGGTAGGCCAGACCTCCCGCAAGAAGAGGAGTTAGAAGGCCGATTAAACGGTTGTAGCTACTTAATGCAGCATGGAACTCGCTTACGCGCTCTCGCGGAATAAATCCGAACAGCCATGCCCGGTAAAAGGGAAATGCCAGGGTGCTGCCGAAACGGCCTATCGCGTACGAGAGTAACGCAAAAGGAAAAGATGGTGACATGGACATTATCCCGACGTTCAGTGTGTTCAATAAAAGGCCTGCGCTGATGGCAAGCATCCCTCTGGTTTTGGGCACCCGCTCACTTACGTAAGTAGCAAGTACTGTCGTCACGCTCATCCCGGCCTCGATAAGCATCACCTCAAAGAGTGTCTTTTTCAGGTGAACCACAACGTAGTACAACAGGACGAAGTTTGGTGCCATGGCTCCCGCAGCAGTATACAACCCTTCAATTAACAAAAGAATACTGTAACTCTTAAGAGAGGGGAAGGTCCATCCTTCCGACGTAATCCGTTCGGTTCTGTCCACAGGCGGGAGGAAGACCAACATGTAAATCACCATAACCGCAGAATATAGCCCAAATGCCAGAAATGCGTGTCGGTAACTCCGGGGTGTATTCCACACATAACCGAAAAGGTATCCGAGAACTAAAAAGCCAACAAACTGACTGATTTCCGGGAGCCTCAGATGCCAGGCATAGACTTCTTCGTAGCGGTCTTCAGGGTAAATGATCTGCTCAAAAGCCTGATACAGGGGATAGAATAGACCCGATAAATTTTCCAGCAGACGCCCAAAGAATAGAACGAGAGGTGCCAATGGACCCTGTGCGAGGCTATAAAGTATGTAGGCACTTCCTTCAAAGGCATCAATCAGGATAAGCCCATACTTGAGTGGATATTGATTAAAGAAGCGACCAACAAGGTAAGTCAAAGGAATAAAGGCAAGGTTGACTGCAGTGAAAAAGGCCCCCACATCCAGCACCGAGTAGCCTGTCCGAAGCATAAACAGTGGCAATAAGTACCACACGATGAGCTCGGGCGAAATTAGCGTGTGATATAGAATATAAGCTTTAGCTCCTCGAGGAATCTCACGCCACCGCATGCCCCTTCTCCTAAAATTTCCACAAACCGAATAGTTTTTACTTATAAATAGAACAGAACATCGAAAATTATAGTTAAAAGCAGGAATTAATTTTAGTACACCAAGGGGAATAGCATTATCATATATGATCTTAGTTAAGAAGCAATATACTCAAATTTTATTACTGAAGTTGCATCTTGGCACTCAGAGAGATAACAAGATATAATATTCCAAAGCACGAAACTATCAATTTGTACTCAACTTTGACACTATCTCCCAAAACCATTGATATTCAATCATTTTACGCGTATCACTACATTGACATCCAAATTTGAAAATCCGCAATATTGCGACAAAAATTCGCCGCTCGTGTCAAACTTGAGTTGTACAATGTAATTTAGTTTCCGGGTTTGTTTATAGTGGTATTTTTAAAGAAATTTTGAACATCTTGATTTACTGATTTCCCTTTATAATAATTATCAAAGTCAAATCCATCGGTCCGTTTATAGTTAGCATTATGCCTTTGATTTTGCAACCATGTTTCAAATTCAGCCCATTTCTTTCTAGCCTTTTCGACCGCCAAAGACACAAGATTTTCCAGGTTATTTGGTGAAATCTCATAAGGCTCAGGCACAAGATATTTTGAAGCCGCTACTATTGACAATTTCCCATATCTCAAACCACTGCCCCAATCACTATCCATACTCTCTTTGCGCAATCGAGCCAATATTAGAGCTGCAAACAACATTACTTTATAATTTTCACCTGTGCCCATAATTTTCTTAAAAATCTTATCCTTGAATAATTGGTTTTTGCTTCGGCGTGCATCACCAGGATGTCCCAGAAACGCCCAATAGGCTTGAAGCAAATCAACACGACCAATTATTCTATTTTTGTCAACATAGCCTCTCTCTATAGCTGTATAGAATTCTCCTCGTTTTCTCTCAAGCAAATATCCAAACTCCTGAAAGATCCGTTTTTGTACCTGAATCAAAACTTCATCATTGGAACGTCGATCGGCTTCTTCTACTTTACTTTGCTGATTAGTGGCATTTGATACTCCTGAAATAAATTCCCTTACACTTTTATCATCTAAATCAGAGGGTATAACTATCGCTCTCAAAAGGACTTCTTTTCCTTTCATTAAATTGCGTTTTGATGCATCTTCATAAATTTCACTTAGGACATAAGCTGTTTGGCCTCCATTGATAATTTGCGGCTTCTCTAAAATTACCTGACCTCTATTCTTTCTGCCGGTTGTTTCGCTAATCATAAATTCGCTGCACAGCATAGTGATACCATTGTTATAGATTGCAAAATCGTTCGTGTTTGAATTAAGTATTCCATCTCTAATAGCTTTGTTAACTTGATTTCTTGAAAGACTCAGGTAGTTTCTAGGATTGAATTTTAATATTGCATTTTTATACTTGGATAATACCCGACCAATTTCCTCAACTGGTACAAAAACCACCCTAACTTGGAACTCGCCTTGTTGGGTTTTGACGGTTTGTCTAAGCACTGATTGTTCCTTATTTTGCAAGTTAAGTTCTATTACTATTTCCTCAGGGTCATAGAAGTCGCTGGCGCAAAACGGAAATAATATCTCCTCGTAAATACGTTCATAGTCATAAAACTCGAAGGGCTCATTCTCTCCCAATCCTAACAGTCTTCTGATCTGGTGATCATTGTACTTTTGTGCCCCTCCTAAAATTACGATTTTGTATATATACCTTGCTTGATCTGGAAGTCTACTCCATTTTTCTTGTAATCGCTTTATCTTTTCATTAAACTCTCTTTTGTTGCCTGCTCTATCGTAATAAGTGGTGCTACCCTGTAATATAGCCCCGACCTCCATTTTTATTAATTCTTCCGCTAAGATGCTCCTCCGGGTAACAACATTTTCACGGAATTTAGACTGAACAAGATATAATATCTTGCGTCTTTCATCAAAATAATATGCATCTACACCTCCATCATCTGGGCCATCAGTGATAAAATTATGTCTAGCTTCGAAATCAGTCTCTCCAAACTTTACAAGAAGATACAGGTGAATTAATGCCTTTGATCTTGCACGTTGTGTCCCTTCATAATCTTCGCTGTGATAAGATCTATAATGATTTGGAGCCTCATTACGAAGACGATCAAGTACATTTATTAATAATTTATGTCTGTAGTCCATAATCTATCTCTCCTTTAAAACAATGCAACCACCAATTCCTGACTCAAGTCTATTTAGTTTTTATTGGCCATTGGAACAGCATTAACAATTAAAATATTTTGCCAAAGTAATTGAAAATATCAAAAATTTTAAAAAAGAACTTTCAAAAAGTCACACTAATATTAAAATTTGATCCCAGTATATTGTAAATTGGTATATTTTTCAAGGTGTTTTTTATGTTTTACAAATTGGGAGTGAGAGTCATTTCTCATAGATTTTAGATCAGATGGTTAATTACCATGAATAGGAGATCGCTACTTTTTAATTTGTTTACCACTTTTATACCACTTCATCTTACCATTCCTAAACCTTGCTAAATGGAAGTAGAGGTTACAATGGGACGGCTGATACAATTAATTTGTTGTTATCATTTCCCCCCATTTAAGAAAAAGATTCGTGGTTACCACGAAAATAAATTGACTTGACCATAGTGTGATATTTATTTCCCCACTCATATTAGAATGGATTTTTATGGAGGCTGCATATATTCACGTAGTATAAATTTGAATCCCTCCCGGTACTCGTTTTAGGAATTTTTCTCATAAAGGTATTTTGTGGGTTTTTGGCGTAAAATTTATTGCCATGAAGTTTGATAAAAGGCTTGTTGGTGAGATAAGAAAAAAATCTTCATACGTGATTCTTTTACTTTCAACGAGCATTCTCATTGGATTTTTTATAGTGCTTCAGGCCTGGTTTTTTAGCAAAATTGTGAACAATGCCTTTCTCGGTCACATGCATCTTCAGGACCTCGAAACACCTATTATTGTCCTTGCCATTGTCATTGTTCTCAGGGCTGTCTTTGTATGGACAAATAGCCTCATCGCCACAAACCTTTCCATGAGTATCAGGGATAATTTGAGAAGGAGGCTCATGGAAAAGATTGTTGAACTCGGTCCCTCTTTTACAAGGAGTGAGCGCACCGGAGAGCTTGTATCCACTCTCACCGAGGGTATTGAAAAGCTCGACCCATACATTCGTGAATACATTCCTCAGGTGATTCTCACCGCTGTTATTCCGCTCATGGTCCTGATTTTTGTCTTTCCCCGTGACTTTTACACTGGCCTGATTTTTATTATTACCGCGCCCCTGATACCGTTTTTCATGATGCTGATAGGACTCGTGGCGGAAAAGGTGACAAAGAGGCAATGGAGAACCCTGGGCAAGATGAGCGCCTACCTGCTTGATGTAATTCAGGGACTCACCACGCTCAAGGCCCTTAACCGTTCTCGCGCCGAAAAGGAAAGACTTCGCCGCATAGTTGACGAATTTAGAAAAACCACCATAAGTGTTCTTAAAGTAGCTTTTATTTCCGCACTCACCCTTGAGCTTATCGCCACTTTGAGCACCGCGATTGTTGCCGTTGAAATCGGGCTGCGACTTCTTTACGCCAAATTACAATTCAGCGAGGCCTTTTTCATACTGCTCCTTGCACCTGAATTTTATACGCCTTTCAGACAGCTCGGGGCCAGGTTTCATGCTGGAATGGCTGGTGTGGAGGCCGCAAACCGTATTTTTGAAATTCTGAAACGCGAGACCGGTAAAAAGCCCCATATCACGGTCTTCAAATTCAAAGGTAGCATAATTTTCGAAAATGTCAGGTTTTCCTATGGCGAGCGAGAGGTCTTGCACGGAGTTAACCTTGAAATCAAGAAGGGAGAGAAGATTGCGCTTGTTGGCCCCACTGGTGCCGGGAAAAGCACTATTGCCCAGCTTTTATTGAAATTTATCGAGCCGAACGATGGGACGATACTTGTGGATGGAATTCCACTTGACCAGATTGATGATGGCTCATGGCGAAAGCTTATCTCCTGGGTTCCGCAGAATCCCTACATCTTTAATTCCACCGTGCTTGAGAACATCAGAATAGCAAAGCCAGATGCAAGCATGGAAGAAGTAGAAATGGCGGCAAAGAAGGCTTATGCCCACGAATTTATTAAAGACTTGCCCGACGGATATGATACTCAGGTTGGGGAGCAGGGAACCCGTTTGAGTGGCGGACAGGTGCAGAGGATAGCTCTTGCTCGTGCCTTTTTAAAAAATGCACCCATCCTGATCCTTGATGAGGCAACGGCAAACCTTGACCCGGAAATCGAGAGAAAAATCACTCTGGCCACCGAAGAGCTTCTGAAGAATAAGACAGCCCTGATAATAGCCCATAGACTCACAACCGTTTACCGTGCAGACAAAATAGCTGTTGTGAGAGACGGCAGAATAATTGAGACAGGTATCCACGATGAGCTCATCCGTGAAGGTGGATTTTATTCAAAACTCGTAAGGGGTGAGGCATGAGGACACTTCGAAGGCTGCTTGCGTTTCTGAAGCCATACGTTTCTGGTATCTTTGCTGCAGCGCTTCTCGGAGTAGCAACAATTTTGAGCAGTGTAGGACTGATGGCCACATCTGCTTACATCATAGCGAAAGCGGCACTGCACCCGGCGCTCTACACCCTTCAGCTTGCGATCACAGGAGTGAGATTCTTTGGAATCTCAAGGGGTGTTTTCAGGTATTTTGAGCGACTTTTTGCCCACAACCTCACATTTAAAATTCTCGGGTATATCAGGGTCTGGTTTTACGAAAAACTTGAGCCTCTGGTGCCGGCAGGGCTCATTTCATACAAATCTGGGGAAATTCTCTCGAGGATTGTTTCAGATATTGAGACTCTTGAAAATCTGTTCGTTCGTGTGGTCTACCCTCCTTTTGTTTTCTTAATCATACTGTTGATAATGGCGATTTTCATGGGTATTTGGGGAAAGATTTTTTCAATTGTACTCGCAGGGTTTCTACTATCTGGAGCACTCTTTGTGCCTGGATTTGCATATCTAACCGCCCGGAGCAAGGGCAGGAGACTTATAAGAGAAAGAGGAAGGCTTTACACCAGTATTGTGGACGCGGTTCAAGGACTCGCTGATCTCATTGTTTTTGGCTACGATAGAAAACAGCTTGAAAAAGTGAACTCACATGGAAATGCCATGATAAAAATTGAGAAGGAACTTGGAAACCTCGAAGGAGTGCAAAATGGGCTGCTTCTCATTTTCTCAGGATTTGGCGCACTCGCAGTTCTTATTATTGCCATCCATTTCCATGACCTCGGGAAGCTTAGAGGGGTAATGATCGCGGTTCTCTCTCTTGCAGCCCTGACGAGCTTTGAGGCGATTCTACCATTGCCAGGTGCAGCTCAGCTTCTCGAAAGCACTATTGAAGCGGGGAAAAGACTTTTCGAGATTGTGGATAAAAAACCGGCTGTCATTGATCCCGTAAATCCGTCATCTCCGCCTGAGAGGTTCGATGTAAAGATTGATAATCTAACTTTTGCCTATGAAATAGAGCCTGTTTTGAAAAATATCTCTCTGAATGTTAGTGAGGGTGGGAAGGTGGCAGTTGTGGGCCCAAGTGGAGCGGGGAAATCGACCATTGCAAATCTTCTTTTGAGATTCTGGGACTATAAATCGGGCAGCATCAGGATAGGTGGCGTTGAAATTCGGGACCTCAAGCAGGAGACTGTGCGGGACCTTGTCAGTGTGATGACGCAGAGAACCTACCTTTTTACCGGAACAATCAGGGAAAACATACTGCTTGCCAGGCCTAACGCCAGTGATGAGGACCTTATCAGGGCTGCAAGCATAGCCAGGATACACGATTTTATAATGAGCCTGCCTGAGGGTTACGACACATTTGTGGGGGAGCATGGCGGACTTTTGAGTGGTGGTGAAAGGCAGAGAATAGCTCTCGCACGAATTGTCTTAAAAGGCAGTCCAATCCTAATTCTTGATGAGCCCACGGCAAATCTCGATGCCATTACCGAAAGGGCTATTCTTGACGATATTTTTGAGGCACTGAGGGAAAAGACGATAATTTTCATAACTCACAAACTAACACACATGCACCTGATGGATGAAATTTTTGTGCTGAAATCTGGCAGGATTGTGGAAAGCGGCACGCATGATGAGCTGATTGCGAAAAAGGGTCTCTACTACTCAATGTTTACCATCCAGCAGCAAATTCTTGACATATGAAATGGTAGAACCTGAGGGATGATCTTTCAGGACTCACCGACCTCTGAGCCTGT
The DNA here is from genome assembly GCA_015489415.1 of Caldifarciminota bacterium. GTDB lineage: Bacteria > Hydrothermota > Hydrothermia > B15-G9 > WFZT01 > WFZT01. The sequence goes on from WFZT01000243.1 coordinate 27,899, forward strand.
TCGAAATATCCTAAATTTAAGTTGCACCTTTTTAAAAGACCCTCATAATCCCATTAATTATAGCAGACCCGTCGTAAATTCTCCCTCCTTCCCAGGGGAAGGAGGGGGCAGGGGAGAATGGGGTAAAATTAACAATCCTTGGATTTGAAATGTCTAATGGAGCTATATTTCTGAACATACATTGATACAACTAAATTTATCCATTCCACCCCAACCCTCCCTTCCAGAGGAAGGGGGGGAGTTTGCTACTTAAGATGCTTAAGGTAACTTGTTTAACCTCACTTCTATATTCAATCTATTCACTCGGAGCTAAAAGTAACCAGAGGAACATTTTCGAACAGGTTGCCGACCTCTTGAATTCTCAAAGGAAAAGTTTTATAAAATTATTGCTATTTAAAAATGGAGATGGGATGAGCATCTCCTCTCAGAGTGTTTGAAAAATAGCCTAACCTCCTGAATCGAGTGATTCAGGCACGAATAACGAGGCCCCCCTGAGAGGAGATATCTCCTCTCAGGGGTAAAGCCCCAGGGGTAGGGAAGAAACCACTCACTCATCCCATCTCCTCCTCATTTTCCCCCAGCTTGTATATTTTGAGGAAGGTCAATTATAATTGTGGGGTATGAAATGGATAGGAATTGTTATTCTCACATTTTCTCTTTTGAATGCAGCCTTTGAGTTTGACTACTCAGGCTCACGCTCCGATGCCCTTGCCAATGCTTACACATCCATCGCAGAGGGCGTGGAAGGCGTGATTTTTAACCCCGCTGCTACGGCTACCCTGAACGGTCGCGAAATATCAGCCTATTACAACTACCTTTACTCCTCACTCGGAGCCGGACTAAAAGGGCTGACACTCCAGTATGGACCTCTCAAAATCCTCAATCGCAAGTTTGCAGTCTCTATTCTGAGGCTTTCAGCGCAGTTTGATAATGAGACCTATGCTGAGAATACCATCGTGCTTTCGCATGGATTTCCCGTCTCGTCAAATTTATATGCCGGTTTCAACCTCAATGTCTATCATCTCCAGAATCCCATGAATCTTGGAAATGCAACCACTTTTGGCATTGATTTTGGTGTTCTTGCAAAGATTTATGATAGATGGAGCCTTGGGTTTTCCATTCACAATCTGAATAATCCGAGGCTTACGGCTCAAACAGGCACCGAAGAGCTACCATTCTGGATTCAGGGTGGAGTCTCTTTCAAGGGTGGCAGGTATTCGCTGACATCATTTGAACTCAGAGAATCAAAGGACTATCCTGTGAGAATTTCCATTGGAGAGGAAGTTAAGGTTCTGGAATTTGCAAAACTCCGTGCCGGACTGATGAGTGAGGGCTCTCTTTTTAGGTTCACCAGCGGCGTTGGGCTTAAGGTCAGAAAGTTCCAGTTTGATTACGCACTGTGGTATAATCCGGACCTGCCACTTACCCATACTGTTACGTTCAAATTCGTTCCCTGATTTCGGGAATTTCTGGTAAGGGAGGATTTAGAGGTGAATATTCTTTTTTTAATTCTTTTAGCCTTCAGGATAAACATAAACAATGCCACGCTGGATGAAATAAAAAAGCTTCCTGTAGGCTATCAGGATGCAGATTCCATTTATCATGAAATTCTGAAGGCTCATCCCGATACAACTGTCTCTCTTGAGGACATTCTCAAAGAGAAAACTGTCCCTGAGTGGAAGGCAAAGAACATATACCAATACATCTTTTACCATGGGGGGATTTCGAGTTACTACGAACTTTCTAAAATCAAGGGTGTGAATGCCGGAGACCTCGCAAGGTGGAAGAAATATATTTACATAAAACCGAGAAGGGAGGGGAGAAACCTGATTTTCGATATCCAGAGGGTGCGCTCACGGACTGCGAGTGAGGAATCACCGAGGGAGAGTGCCCTCGATTGGTGGATTCTGAAGCTTGTGGAACCCATTAATGTGAATAAGGCAGAGGTTGATGAACTCTATGCACTTGATAGAGTTTCATTGATAGATGCCGCTGCAGTAGTGAGAAGGGCGCGAATTCTTCCTTTGAGGAATCGTCGCGATTTGAGACGTGTTCCACATCTTTCTTACTATGGCTACCGTAACATGGTGAATTTTGTCACCTACCGTGATAGAAAGCCAAGAATTGTGGATGGATGGCTCAATATTTACTCGTCATACTATCCCGATATCTATATCGGCGAGTCTCTTATCAGCGATGTCATTTCAAATCTCTCTGATAGCCTCTCGCGCGAGGACTACCGAAGGTCTGGCTGGACTGATGAAGAGATTGATTCCCTTGCCTCGAGGCTGAGAAAAGAGAGAGAAGATTTATCTGCCCTCAGAAACTATCCATACTTCAGGACGAAGGTTGTTTCAAATGTCAGGGGAAAACTCAGATTCGGACTGCTTTTTGAGAAGAGTCCCACGAGGGTGAACGAGCTCAAGAAGGGTTTCATCGGCGTTGAGAAGGTCAAACTGGCAAAGCATTTCTACCTTTCAAAATTGTATGTCGGCAATATCAGGGTCACGCTTGGGCAAGGGCTTGTTCTGGACAACAGTGATGAGCTGAGAGATAGGTTGATAAGCAGGGCACGTGGGATTTACGGTGATGTTACATCCAATACAGACTTTGCCTTCAATGGAGTTGCCTTTGAATTTAAGTATCTTGGATTCAACCCAATTTTTGTTTACTCGAAAAATTCAAGAAATGCCATACTGGATAGGGATGGAAATCCGCTCTTTTATTTTGTCGGGCATCCGGCTCCATCAGTTTTTAAAAACAAACTAACCGAAAGAGTCCTTGCAACGAGTTTGAGGTTTAATCTTGGTGGTAACACCCTGCCGGTTGGCACTCAGGTTGCTCTAAATTTGATGAAACTTACCTATTCAAAACCATTTTCGCTTGCCTGGGAAGATGTCACAAAACCGTTTTCTCGCGAAGAGGCAAGCGGGCCAGCATTTGAATGGCACACCGGTAAGGAAAACCTATTTGGTAGTCTCGAGCTCAGGACGGTTCTATTCCCGTTCTCCATTGAGCTTGAGGCGGCAAAGCAGAAAGATGCTGGTTCTGCATATCTTCTTAAGGCACGGATTCAGGAAAACCCTTACTATTTCAACATAATTTTCAGGCACTATGGCGTGGATTACATGAATCCTTACATGAGAACTTTTCAGGAGGCGTCGCGTTTTCAATACACGGTTCTTGATAGAAATTATCGTTTGAACGATCCACTTTATTCCAATCTTTCTAATTTTCCTGTACCGAAGCCCGAGACCGGAATTTATGTGGAATCGCGGTACCAGATGTCCTCAAAGTTGATATTCCCGCGGGTTTACCTCGATGTTTGGCGAGATAACACCACCATGCTTGACAATTACAGATTCCAGGGAAGCGTGGAGTATAGGCTGGTGAATCCCCTGAGGTTGAGGTTTACCGAGAAAATACAGAACAGGCATAGTGCAAGATACTTAGGGATCACAAGAAGCCTGACCTACGAGACCACGCTGAGGCTTTATTATGTTTTTCGCGGAACATACATGGGAATTACACTGAGGCACTCAAGGGTGCTTCTTACTCCGAGAGAAGACTATTCCAATGAGATAAACGGTGGATACCTTGCCCTCGACCTTCAGTATCCGGTAGCGCGTAGCCTCGATTTCAGGCTTGGCACCACAGTATGGAGGAACAACGGGATGTCTCAGTGGGGATTTGAGGATACTGGAATTGATTTCATGTACGGCAATGGCAACAAGGTGTATTTCTCGATTGTGGAAAGGCTCACAAGAAACATGGGTGTAAAACTTAAATTCAGGCTTAAAAACACATACTATCCTCACGGTGGGTTGCTCGGGCAGGGGATTTACAATCCCATCACCGGCAACTGGCTTACTGGATTCAGTGAGGAGAGGAACGCATTTTCCTTTAATCTGAGTTTTGACTATAGGTTTTAATTTATGCCGATTTTTGTGGGTGTTGACCTTGTTGAAATTGATAGACTGAAGAAGATCTTTGAAAGGCACAGAGAAAAATTTAAGAAACGGATTTTCACAGAGGCCGAGATCGAAGAGTGTGAAAAGAGAAAAAACTATGAGGAGTGCTATGCCGCAAGATTTGCGGCAAAGGAAGCGTTTTCTAAAGCAATTGGAACTGGTATGAGAAAAGGAGTTAGATTCATTGACATTGAGGTAATAAATTTGCCAAGCGGGAAGCCGATTTTGAGACTATACGGTAAAGCTCTTGAGTTTCTGAATGGTGCCCACGTAGATGTGAGTCTTTCTCACACTGAGCATCATGCCATTGCTGTGGTTGTGATTGAGAGGAGAGAAAATGGATAGAAAAGTCGTCATCGCTCTTGGTGGAAATGCACTGAGAAGCAAAGGTGAGACTTTTACCATCGAGCATCAGTATAACAGGGCTAAAAGGTCGCTTGTACCAATTGTTGAACTAATTAGGGAAGGTTACAGGATAGTCATCACCCACGGCAATGGTCCACAGGTAGGGGTTGAGTTTTTCCGCAATATACTTGCAAGGGATAAATATCCACCCTATCCGCTTGATGTATTAAATGCGGAGACTCAGGGATGGATGGGATATATCATCTCCCTTGCCATCACAAATCGAATGGCAGAGCTGAATATGAGAAGGCATGTAACCACTGTCGTTACTCGTGTGATCGTGGATAAAAATGACCCTGCTTTTCGAAACCCCACAAAGCCCATCGGTAACTTTTTCACAGAGAGTGAGATGCTCGAACTGAAGAAGAAATTTCCATCACTGGTCTTTAAAAATGACGCCAACCGTGGGTATAGAGTTGTGGTTCCTTCTCCGAAGCCCCTCGAGGTGCTGGAGGCAGGGGAGATCAAGAAACTTGTAGATGATGGTGAGATTGTAATTGCAGCAGGTGGCGGTGGAATTCCGATCATAAAGGAGGATGGAGGTTTTCGAGGAGTGGAAGCGGTAATTGATAAGGACCTTGCTTCAGCAGTGCTGGCACGCAATATCGGGGCCGAGAAACTCGTTATACTCACTGAAGTTCCCTACGTTTATCTCGATTTTGGCAAGCCCACTCAGCGGGAGCTAAGAGAAGTCCACCTCGACGAGATAAAAAGGCATTACGCGGAAGGTCAGTTCCCCCCAGGAAGTATGGGCCCCAAGGTAGAAGCTGCGATTGAATTCCTTGAAAATGGTGGAGATGAGGTTATCATTACGTCACTTGATTTGTCCCTCGAAGCAATCCACGGAAAAGGAGGCACAAGGATTGTACCATGAAAATAGAAGAAAAATTGATAGGACTTGGGCTCCAGGTGGAAAGCCTGGAGGCTCACGACATAGATATGGAAAGTGCAGATTTTTCGCATCTTTTAATAAGCCTCTCTGC
>WFZT01000244.1 GCA_015489415.1 Caldifarciminota bacterium
CACCGGACAGCATCAGGAGATGCTATACCAGCCCGTCAATTTTTTTGGCATTAAGCCACATTGCGATATGCAGATAATGAGACCTAACCAGACTCTTTTCGACATTACTGTGGACAGCGTAAGGGGTTACGAAAAGGCCCTTAAAGAAATGAAACCCGACCTTTTAATCGTCCAGGGTGACACAACCACCGCCTTTACAGGTGCCCTTTCCGCCTTCTATTACAAAATTCCGGTTGGACATGTGGAAGCGGGGCTTAGAAGTCACAACAAATACTCTCCGTTTCCAGAGGAGATAAACAGGGTACTCGTTGGTAGACTCACCGACCTTCATTTCGCGCCTACTGAAACCGCCCGAAAAAACCTGCTTAATGAGGGGATACCCGATGAAATGATTTTTGTTACAGGCAACACCGTGGTCGATGCAAATCTTCAGGCCATAGAAATTATTAAAAACAGAGGGCTCGACAGAGAAATAGAGCAGTCCCTTGAGAATGTAGCACCCGGCCTTATTGAGAAAATCAAATCCGGTAAAAAGCTTATTTTAGTTACTGCCCACCGAAGGGAGAGCTTTGGAAAGCCATTTGAAAATCTCTGCCTGGCATTAAAGGACATCGCTCTTACCTTCAAAGACGAGGTAGAAATCGTCTATCCTGTTCACCTCAATCCCAACGTAAGAAAACCCGTATTCGAGATTCTTGGGAATCTGGATAACCTCCACCTCATCGATCCTGTAGATTACCCGACGCTGATATACCTTTTAGAGAAATCTTACCTGGTGCTAACTGACTCCGGTGGAATTCAGGAGGAAGCTCCATCCTTCGGCAAACCTGTTCTGGTCATGAGAGAGGTTACAGAACGAATGGAAGGGGTTGATGCAGGAATTGCAAAACTTGTAGGAACTGACCGGGGAAAGATATTCAACGAAGCATCCCGATTACTGCGGGATAAAAAGGCATACGAAAGTATGGCAAAAGCTATCAATCCCTACGGTGACGGCCGTGCCGCGGAGAGAATAGTAAAAATCGTTTCCGAGTTTTTCAGCCAGAAATAGACATCGGGACAGTCTAAAATTCCCTTCGACAAAAATTACACACTCTCTATCTCTGAGTGTGTCTAAATATTCCCAAACGCAAAAATTCCTCTCCCCCGCATAAATACTTGCGAGGAGAGAGGCAACATCTATCACAAATGATCAAACTTACTTCCCAACCCAGTAAAAAGTCTCCATCTCTAATCTTCAAGCATAATATCCACATCCTCACTTGCAAAGCAATCGGGGAAAGGGAAATTCAGACCCAGTTGTTTTTCAGATGTAGTTAATAGAGAATAAATTTCGCACCTCTCTTCGACTGAGACTGTTCGAAAATGTTCCCTGATTATTTCGTAGCTACAAGTGAATATAACGAGCAGAAAAGTGAATTTAAACAAGTTTACCCAAGCATGATAAATAGCGAAACTCCCTCCCTTCCTTTGGAAGGGAGGGAGGGGTGGAATAGAAAAAATTAATTTAACGAAAGTATGCAAGTACATACAGGAACATCGTTTCCCTGGATTTTTAAAGAGCGTTGAATTTAGGATTTTTCGAATTTTTCTCTCCGACTTGACTTTGCCGGGCTGTTATTGCATTTTTGAATTATAATCAAAATGGAGGATAAATATGGACCTGAAAGAAATTCTCGAAAAGAATGAATCAAAGATACTACTACTCGTTGCAGATGGTCTTGGCGGAATACCACACCCTGATTATGGGTATAAAACTGAACTGCAGGTTGCAAACATCCCGAACCTCGACGAGCTCGCATCAAAGAGTGCCCTCGGCCTCACCATCCCTGTTGAGCCAGGCATAACCCCGGGGAGCGGGCCCGCTCACCTATCATTATTTGGATATGACCCCATCAAACATGAAATCGGTCGCGGTGTCCTTGAAGCCCTCGGAATAGGATTTCACATGACCAAGAGAGACGTAGCGGCAAGAGGAAATTTCGCCACCATCAAGCCCGATGGCACTATCGTTGACAGACGTGCTGGCAGAATCCCTACTGAGGAATCAAGAAAAATTGTGGAAAAACTTCAGGAACACATAAAAGAAATTGACGGTGTGGAGATCATCCTCAAGCCCGGAAAAGAACACAGATTTGTCCTTATTCTGCGAGGAGATGGATTATCAGATAAAATCACGGACACAGACCCCCAGCACGAAGGATTGAAAATGCTTGATCCAGAACCACTCGATGAATCTGCAAAGTTCACGGCCGAGGTTATCAAGAAATTCATCAAAAAGGCACTTGAAATTATAAAAGATGAACCCAGAGCCAACGGCATCCTGCTCCGCGGATTTGCCAAAGTTCCTGATCTTGAACCATTCCCCCAAAGATTCCAGCTTCGTGCACTTTCCATCGCTGCTTATCCGATGTATAAGGGATTAACGAGACTCCTTGGATTTGACACCCCTGACGCAGGGGATAATTTCGAGTCAGAAGTGGCAAAGGTTGAAGAACTCTGGAATGACTACGACTTCATCTATCTTCACTACAAGGACACCGATAAGGCCGGTGAGGATGCCAACTTCGAGAAAAAGGTCAAGGTGCTCGAAAAGCTTGACACCTTTATTCCCAGATTGCTGAACCTAAAGCCAGATGTGTTTGTGGTTACCGGCGATCACTCTACACCTTCTTACATAGGTGGTCATTCGTGGCATCCCAATCCTCTGCTTATCTACTCAAAGAGAGCTGGAATATTTAATCCCGAAGCGAAATTTACCGAAAGAGACTGCTCAAAAGGCTACCTTGGAATTATGAAAGCAATGGACCTCATGCCTGTATTACTTGCCAATGCAGGAAAACTTAAAAAGTTTGGAGCGTGAACATGAGAGAAATCAAGAAAGTACTCATACCCGTGGACCTCTCAGCACAGAATGATGAGTTTTTAAACTACTCAAAATTCGTGGTAAATGGCCTTAAGGCTAAGGGGATTTTAATGCATGTAATGCCGGATATTTTAGGGGGTTACATCCCTTACGATATTGTCTTTGAAGAATTAGAAAAGACGGTTGAGACCCTAAAATCAAGTGTGGAAAGCGCTCTTCAGGAGCTGGCCGATAAATACGGATTTGCATATGCATTCGACGTGGGATCACCTTATGCGAAAATCGTTGAATTCGTCGAAAAAGAAAAAATAGACTTTGTGGTGGTTAATGGCGGAAAACCCGGTGAAGAGATAGGTACCCAGGCACATAAAATTACGAGAAAAGCATCTGTACCTGTACTCGTTTACAAAAACCATGAGCCAAAAATTGAGAAAATCCTCTTCACCACTGACCTTTCTGAAAAAGCTGAAGAGGCTTTCCCCTGCGCCCTGCTTCTCAAAGAGAAATTCGGGGCCAGGCTCACTGCTTTTCACGTTGTAGAGCCCATCTCTGGTTACTTCGATGAATCAATGATTGGCGGAATTCCACTTCTTGACGTGAAGGAACTTGAGAATGTAGCTTTAAAAAACCTGAAGGACAAATTTAAAGAGGCAGACGAGCATATGGTGGAAGTGGGAGCACCCACACCGCAGGTGATCATGGATTACGCAAAAGAAAACGGGTATGACGTCATTGTGATGGCGACACATGGAAGAAGTGGACTCGAGAAGATACTCCTTGGAAGTGTTACAGAGAAGATTGTTAGATTTTCACATGTACCCGTACTCGTTTCGAGAGTGTGATTTTAATTAGGGGGCGGGAAAGCTTCGCTTTCCCGCCCCCCATTAAATTCTTAAAAACAGGAGGTTAAACATGAAAAAAGAGATCAGCACTTCAAAAGCACCGGCTGCAATCGGCCCCTATTCACAGGCCATTGACACTGGTGATTTTGTATTCCTTGCCGGGCAGATCGGCATTGATCCTGAAAAAGGAGAACTCGTTTCTGGCATTGAAGCCCAGGCAAGGCAGGTTATGGAAAACATCAAAGCCGTCCTTCAGGAAGCCGGCCTCGGATTTGAAAATGTTGTTAAAACCACAATTTACCTTGCAAACATGGAAGACTTCGGAAAGGTGAATGAGATTTATGGGAGCTACTTTGAGAAGCCCTACCCTGCCCGTTCCACCGTTGCCGTTAAGTCACTCCCCAAAGGAGCCCTTGTCGAAATTGAGGTAATTGCAAAAAGATGAAAAAATTCAGATTACTCATAATCAACCCCGGTGGTGGCTCTACAAAGGTAGCAATTTTTGAAAATGAGACAGAAGTCGTATCCGAGACCATAAGGCATGCACCTGAAGAGCTCAAAAAATTTGATACCACCCTTGATCAGCTCGATTACAGGACAAATCTTGTAAGGGAATTTATCGAAAAATCGGGCTACCGGGTGGAGGATTTCGACGCAGTTGTCTCCCGCGGTGGTGCTTTTCTACCACTTGAATCCGGGACATATCTCATCAACGAAAAACTCATCGAAGATGTGCGAAATGGACGGGTTCAGACCGACCATGCCTCGAATCTTGGAGTACTCATCGCTTATGAGCTGATTAAAAATACGGAAATTCCGGGCTATTTTGTCGATCCCGTCTCTGTCGATGAATTTGACGACACTTCAAGATTATCCGGTCTAAAGGAACTGCCGAGGAAAAGTCTTTCACACGCTTTAAACACAAAATATGTGGCCAAAAAGCTGGCAAAGGAGATGGGCAGAAAGTACGAGGACCTGAACCTTATCGTTGCCCATCTCGGCACAGGAATTTCAATATCTCCACACAGAAACGGCCGCATGTTTGATGTCAACAACGCAAACGACGGGGGACCATTTTCCCCCCAGCGAACAGGCTCACTTCCCACAACGGGACTAATAGAACTTTCTTTCTCGGGTAAGTATTCAAAGAAGGAACTTCTCAAGAAAACCATCAAAGAGGGTGGACTCATTGATTACCTTGGAACGGACGATCTGGAGGAGGTGGAAAGACGGATTTCGAAAGGTGGCAAGTATGCAGAGCTTGTTTATCATGCCATGATTTACCAGATAGCGAAGGAAATCGGGGCCATGGCAGCCGCCCTCAAAGGAAAGGTTGACTACATCATAATAACTGGAGGCATGGCACACTCAGAGATGCTTGTGGAGAATCTGAAGCAGTATATCTCATGGATTGCACCAATAAGAGTCTATCCCGGTGAAAATGAGATGATTGCCCTTGCCTCAGGTGCCCTGCGCGTATTGAGAGGAGAAGAGAAGCCAAAAGAGTATCGTGGATAACGCTGATGAAGTCTGAGGGTTGATTGTTCTGCTGAGATGGTGAATCAAAAATAGCCTATGGAAAATTTAGCCATTCCCCTGTTTTGTCTTATACATCCACATAGGAAGCCTCAAAGTGAGAGTTGAGAAGACATTTAAGTTGACCATTGAATACGATGGGAGTGGATTCTGGGGCTGGCAGGTTCAGCCAGATGTGAGAACTGTGCAGGGTGAGCTTCTAAAAACTTTAAAAAATCTGATCGAAGGAAATTTCAGGCTGATAGGAGCATCGCGGACTGATCGAGGTGTTCATGCTGAAGGACAGGTGGCAAGCCTGCACGTTGAAAAGACAAAATTCAGTGCCGGGGAATTAAAAAAGGCCCTCAATGCACTTCTTCCATCCGATATCTACATCCATGAACTGGTCGAGATGGATAAAAAGTTCAACGCGCGGTTTCATGCCCGCTCCAAGCTATACCGGTACAGAGTTATTCCAGAGAAGAAATCCCCTATAAGGAGAAACTACACATGGGACGGGGTAACAGGATTTTCGATAGGTGTGGCAAAAGAAATTTTCCCGTCAATTAAAGGAACCATAAATTTTGAGGGGCTCTCTGTAGGGGATAAAAAAGAAAATTACGAGAGTACCATCACCCGTGCCGATGTGGTGGAGCATGAAGACGAGGTTCATTTCTACATCGAAGGGAATCGTTTCTTCTACAAAATGGTGAGAATTCTTGTGGGTTTTACCGTTGCAATAGCGGTTGGGAGAGAGAGTCCCGAGGCATTAAAAAAGGCACTCTCAGGCAAAAGACCCGAAATTTTCTGGATTGCCCCACCCCAGGGCCTCACCCTTGTGAAGGTAGATTATTGAAAAAAATTTGGAGATTCCCGGGAATATGTGAACATTCTGAGGATATCCACTGTCAAAATTGGCCTTTGCGAGTGAAGGCAACATCTATATTTTCAAGATTCAAGAGGAAAGCCCCAACAAGCGAAGCTTGGGGTAGGAAAGTTTATTGTTAAATGTGGAAGTACAAGCTTCGCTTGTCTTAGTATTCTGAACACAAAAGTTGTGATTTAAGAGTTGTGTGACCACTTAGCCTACTGGCACAAATTGTATGTTCAATAATTTAAGCTGGCCTTCAAAAAACTTCCTCTCCCCGCATAAATACTTGCGGGGAGAGGATTAAGGTGAGGGGCCACGTTATAGCTTATTTCATTTGCACAAGAAAGATTCATTGAGTGAGTATAATGGGTTTGGTCTGCAAATTTTTATACCTTGCTCAAAAATTTCATCTCCTCCATAAATTAC
>WFZT01000245.1 GCA_015489415.1 Caldifarciminota bacterium
GCCGTTTCCCCCTTGCAGCCAATGGAAGGGCAATCGGAATGATGGAGTATGACGGATTTGTAAAAATAATTGTGGACATGGGTACTGATACTATTCTTGGAGCAGGGATAGTTGCACCCCATGCAGGTGAGCTTATAAGCGAGCTTGCATTTGCCATTGAAATGGATGCGACATCATTTGATGTGGGATTCACCATACACCCGCACCCAACAATTTCAGAGGCCATAATGGAAGCGGCAGAATTTATCCACGGCAAAGCAATCCACATTGTGAATCGCTCAGGGTAGGGTTAGCTTTCCCATAATTACAGGGTGGGCAGCGCCCGTTACCTGCGGCAGATTGTTGGGAATTTTCTTAAAAGCGAAGTAACCGAGAACGGCAAAGGCCATAGCCTCACGCGCCTTTGAATTTAGTCCGGCCTCTTCGAAGGTCAGCACTTTGACTCCTTTAAGGAGCTCTTTGAGCCATTTTATCAGGGTTTTGTTGTATGCCCCACCACCTGCAACCAAAATTTCATCCAGACCGTGAGGCAGGATAAATTCCTCATAAGAGAGGGCAATGCTTTTGGCAGTAAAGTATGTCAGAGTGGCAACAAGGTCTCGGAGTGGCAGCTTGATCCAGGAAATAAAATCTCTGTTGAAAACCTCACGTCCCGTGGATTTTGGAGGTGGCATCTCAAAGTATGGATGACGCAAAAGCTTTTCAACCACATCGTGATGAACTTCGCCAGATGCTGCTATTTCGCCGTTTCTGTCGTAGGGCATGTTGAAATATTCTTGAACCACCAGGTCAATGAGTGCATTCCCCGGGCCGGTATCGAATGCAATAACTTCTTCCTTTTTCGCATTTTGGGGGATGTAAGTCAGATTTGAAATTCCACCAATGTTATGAATTGAACGGGATTTTTCAGGGTGTTTGAAAAGAATAAAATCGGCAAATGGGACAAGTGGAGCCCCTTCACCACCTGCTGCCACATCTCTTACCCTGAAATCGGAGATAACAGGAGCCCCAATTTTTTCCGCAATCACGGCAGCTTCACCGATCTGTAAGGTGGAGCGGGTATGCCAGCCCCTTTTAGGATCAGGTCTCGGGATGTGATAGATGGTCTGACCATGCGAGGCAACGAGGTCGGGCTTGATGCGGGTAAACTCTGAAATCTCCCGGGCTGCCTGTGCAAACTCCTCACCGAGGATGAAATTTAGCTGGCAAATCAATGAAACTGAGGATGTCTCATTATCCATGGCATCGAGAATCATTTTTCTTATTTCGTCGGTGTAAGGTCTGAAATGGTGTTTGATCAGGGTAAATTTGCCGTTCTTTATCTCTGCCAGTGCGGCATCAACACCATCCGCGGAAGTACCAGACATCAAGCCAATTATAAACATAGGTGGATTTTAATCCCGCATAGACTCCTTATCAAGAGAGGAACGGGTTTTAACAACCAATCCTCTCATTGATGTTACTATCGGGGGGAATTAAACTTTAGACTCATGGTTGATATTTTAAGTTTTAAGGTTCCAACCCCATATCCAGTTGGTCCGGTCAATTTGTACCTGATTCGTGCAGGGGACGTCAATGTTCTTGTAGACACAGGGCCAAACACCCCTGAGGCCCGTCAATCCCTTGAAAAGAATTTCCAGAATCTCGGTCTTTCGATAGAAGATATGCAGTTTATCATAGTTACTCATGCCCATCAGGACCACATGGGACTTGCGGGATGGATAAAAGAGCAGTCTGGAGCGAGGATTTGCACTCATGTGAGAAACATGTACTGGCTCACAGATTATAAGGGAGAATGGGAAAGGCAACGGAATTATTTCTTCAATTTCTGGAAAAAGAACGGGGTGCCCGACGAAATAATCCAGAAGATGAATATTTACTGGAATTTTTTCAAGGAGCATTCTATCTCCACCTCGGTTGATTGTTATGTGGAAAAGGACAGTCTTTTTATGGTGGGCACTAAAGAAATTGAAATAATCTACACTCCAGGTCATGCCACAGGGCACATTAGCCTCAAAGTAGAGGATAGATTTATTTCCGGGGACCATCTTCTACTGGATATCACATCTAATCCCGTTATTGAGCCTCCTCTGCCTGAGGAGAGTGAAAGGCCTATGAGCCTCCCCATGTATATTGAATCCCTAGAGAGGACGCTTGAAATCAAGGGAATTGAAGAAGTCTATCCCGGGCATGGGGAACCATTCATAAACTATAAGAAGGTTATAACAACCCGCATCAAGCATTACATGAACAGGAAAAAGACGGTTTACAAAGCAATGAAAAGTAAACCGATGACACTTTATGAAATCTGCAAATCTATCTTTCCAGATTTGCCCGACAATCAGCGCTTTCTTGCCCTCTCAGAGACCCAGGGACACCTCGACCTGCTTCTTGTTGAGGGGAAGGTGTCCATTGAAGAAAAAGACGGTATCATGTATTATGTGAAGCAATGAGAATCAGGCTGATCTACAATCCCATGTCTAAAAAGGCAAAAAGTGCTTACGCCCTTTTCTTTGAGCTTGGCATTAAAAAGCTTGAAAAGAACGGTGAAAATCAGGTGGAACTGGTTCGCACCACTGCCCCCCTTGATGCTACTCGTCTCGCCCGCGAGGCAGTGGAGCAAGGGATGGACATGGTTGTCGCTGTGGGCGGTGATGGCACTTTAAACGAAGTAATAAACGGGGTGATTGGAAGCAATATCACCGTGGGTTTAATCCCTTTTGGAATTACCAATGTATTTGCCCTTGAGGTGGGGATTCCAAGAGACCCTTTTGATGCTATTGATGTCCTTCTCGAGGGAAGACCCAGATACATTGATGTGGGGAAAGCAAATGGCAGGTATTTTGTGCTGATGGTAGGGGCCGGCCTTGATGGTGTAGCAGTCAATAACTTCCCCTTCAAATTAAAATGGGTTCTCGGACGCCTGAGCTATCTTTTTACAGGGATGTACTACTACTTCACCAGGTACAAGCCTGTGAAAATGGAAATCATTGTGGATGGAAAGAAATATTACGGCTATCAGGTGATGGTAAACAATGTTTCCATCTATGGGGGAAAACTAAAAATTGCACCAAAAGCCTCAATTTTTGATGGTTTGCTTGACGTGTGTATATTTACGAGGACTGGATTTTTTGACGACCTGCGTTATGTCTGGTCAATTTTAAACAGTAATCACTACAAATGGTCTGATGTTCTGCTGATGAAGGCAAAAAAAGTGAGTATCAAGGGGGACACCTACTTTCATGTTGATTCAGAGCCTATGGGGAAACTCCCTGTTGATATCGAGGTTGTCCCACATTCAGTAAAAGTAATGCTTCCCCGCTAATTGATTGATTTAAACGAGATTTGACCTTATTATTTCATCGCAATTTTAAAGGAGGCTGATAGCATGAAGAGTTTGTTAAAAATAGGCATTACAGCTATCGTTGCAGGTGCCCTTTTCTGGGGATGTACAGAGATTAAGCTCCCCGTTTCAGTACCGGCAACTATACCTGTCATAGATAGTACGACTCTTGAGGGGACAGCCATAGGTGTTATGACACCTGATTCAGGATTCCTTAAGAGACACATCGTCATGGATAGTATTGTAAATAACTGGCAGCAGTACGTTGGAAATATAGACAGCTTGAGACCCGATTCTGCCAGGGCTTTACTCATAAACCTAAGTTCTGATACTGCTACATTCCACGTTTATTTCTCCGACGATTCAACTTTGACGAGGGATAACGTGGCTGATAGCGCTACCGAAATCGGATCAATCACAATTCCAGGCAATGATACTATTGTGGTTAATGGTTCCAACTGGTCCAGTTTCTTCAATATGACAGGTTTGATGCAGTTCTTTGTCAGTCAGATAATCGAGGGTGATGGCCAGTTTTACATCTACGTGACAGCTGAGGGTGTGCATACTAACTCCTTCATGATCGTTGTGACCGACTACAACTACTACATTACGCTTTTTGCAAGCCTATAAGGGTTGGGGGAGTAGATGAAGAAACTCTTTGGAACCTTCGTCTTACTCCCCATTTTTTTATTCGCCCAGCCGTATGGAGCTCTGGGCCCTTCTAAAGTCTTTCTGAATAGTTTTGAAGCGCTGAATGTTTTCCCGGCAACAGTTAATGGCTTTTCAAACTTCATAACATTTTCCACAGGAGAATACATAGACCCGGTGGGCATACTGTACAAATGGAGCGAAAAGCTTGGATTTGCCGTGTATCTCAATGACAGCAGCGCCAATTTCACGGCTGCTTTTTCAAAAAGTTTCTGGGATGCAGGGTTGAGGGTTCGGTGGAACCCCACGGACAAGATGGCCATTCCTTCTGTTTCTCACGTTACACCCTTCGCAAGATTTGATGTCTCATCATTTATCGATATTTCCGAAAAGGAGCTAAAAAACGTCAACTTGAGAGCAACAAAGGAACTAACCGAGCAGAAAATTCTTGGGTTTTTCGCAAGTGGTGAGAAAAAGAGGTTCTATTCACTTTTGAGTTTCATGATAGCCCCAACACAAAATCGCATATTTTTCGCCGGGATAGGGGCCACGAGAATTAACGGAAATACGAGTAAATTTATAACCCTTGGTGCGTATTTCCCGGTCACAGATTGGCTATATTTCAAATTGTCCGGAGATTATGTATCCGATGGGGGTACAAAAATCAATAAAAGGCTTGGTGTAAATCTTCAATATCAGGACTTTCTTGTAAGCTTTACCCTGAGTCCAGATGTGGTGCGGTCTGCACCGTATTTTCTAACCGGTGAGAGCCAGTCAAACCCCATAATTTCAACGACAATCCTCTA
>WFZT01000246.1 GCA_015489415.1 Caldifarciminota bacterium
CGCAGGTATGAAACAAGAGCCCCGGCAGCCCTCACTGCAAACTCTGAATCCTCAAGCTCAAATGCATCCAGCCTCGAGGTATTGAAAAAGGACTTAATTTCATCACGTGCTTTGAAAAGGTCAAACTCATATGGGTCTCGCGATGTCAGATTCTCAAGTGGCAGTTCCATTTCTTCCTCTACCAGTACCTCAGTTGCACCAATTCTTTCAAGCTCTGTAAGCGCACGCTCAAGGTTATCTTCAAAAACGAAAAAATCGCCTGTCGTGATGTCACAGTAAGCGACTCCAGCCCTCTCTTTATCCGTGTAAAGTGCAGCAATGTAGTTGTGTGATTTATCCTCAAGAAGTGTAGGTGAGAATACGGTGCCCGGAGTTATTATCTCGACCACTTTACGTTCCATTAATCCAGAGTTGTTCTCTCCAACCTGCTCGCATATAGCTACTTTATAGCCTTTTTGAAGGAGTTTAGAAATATATCCATCGGCTGCTTTTGCCGGGATACCTGCAAGGGGAACCCTTATACCCTTTCCCATGGGCTTGGAGGTGAGAGCAATACCAAGAATCTTTGAGGCTATCTTTGCATCTTCGTAGAAAAATTCGTAGAAATCGCCCATTCTAAAGAGCAAAAGCTCGTCCTTATGCTCTGCCTTTATCTTCTTGTACTGATTTAAAATGGGTGTTGACATGCGGGCTATATTCTCACAACCCTTCGAATTAAGTGTCGGTAGATTAAGTATATACCCAAAATTATCCAAATGTAACCCAAAATCCTGACACCGAGAAGGACTTTAGGATTTAAATTATCTGTCAGGACAAGAACAAATGTATTTGGTGAGACCTTAAAACGCTCAACCACTTTTTTGTATCGGGGAATTCTTTTAAGGTAGGTGTAATACCCTTCGTAATCATCAGCCCACCCGAGATTGCCGGATGGTATACTGTTATTAATGTCTGCTATTAAAAGGTTGTCAAATTCATCTGTTCTGTAAAATGTCAGTTTAAAAACAAACAGTATCCTGTAGGAAATCGAGTCCCTGTCACCGGGTGTGAGATTTGCAGAAACCAGCTTCCCGACATACTGTTCATTCGGGAAGAACATTCGAACCTCACTATCACCGTGACGAAAAACCCTGATTGCTCTGAGTGTGTAAATGCCTATGTAAATGAAAACGATACCGAGGAGGATGTAAAGGATTCTTTTAAACAATCTCTATTTCTCCCTGGAGAGTGCTTCTACAACCACAAGAGGCACGTCAGCGTCAATTTGCTCACCTGGTGAGGCATTGACCTCTTTCACTACTCCGTCAAAATCTGCAGTAAACTCATTCTCCATCTTCATGGATTCCACAATAATCAATCCCTGACCCTCTTTTACCTTATCATCGGGCTTCACAAGTACCTTCACCACCTTTCCGGGCATGGGAGATGTAACAAACTGGACTCCTTCCTCTTTTTTAACAGCTCCACTGGCACTATATTCTTCAGTCTTTTCGCTTAGAATGTAGGCCTGGCCGTCCATCCAGACGTAAAATTTCTCCCTGTCTTTTGCAATATAAACAGTCATTTTACGGCCATCTTCGAAGAATAAAACATAAACGTGCGGCTGAACCCGCCTGTAGGTGAATTTAAGCTCTGTGCCATTCACCGAAATTTTACGAAGTTCTCCCTCTGTATCAAAAGTTACGTTAAACTCCTCCTTACCCAAAACGTAAGTGGTCTCTTTCATTTCACAATCCTCCAGTTGCCCACAACGAGCCATGGATCAAAGACCTTTTCCCTTCCATCTGAGGTAATCTTAATCGAAGGAGCGGCCGTCTCCTCATTGGCCTCAATAGCAGCAAAGATCTCTGGTGGAACATCACTTTTTGGCTTCCATCCCAGCATGTGGTCAGGAATAAATGTCGTGAATGTGTTCCCCTTGATAAATTCAGGATGCTCGAGGATATCGATAAGGTAGGGGATATTGGTTTTAATGCCCAAAATTACGTAGTTTTTGAGGGCCTCTATCATACGCCTTCTTGCCTCTTCACGATCACGCCCCCACACAATAAGCTTGGAGAGTATGGGGTCGTAATAAGGAGGCACTTCTACCCCCGAGTATATACCAGAGTCAACCCTTATTCCCGGTCCTGCTGGCTCACTGACAAAAATGATTTTACCCGGTGAAGGCATGAAATCCTTTTCCGGGTCTTCTGCATAAATTCGGCACTCAATTGCATGTCCATGCTGTGAAAGCTCTTCCTGTTTGAATGAAAGTGGATTGCCTTCAGCAATATTTATCTGCTCCTTCACAAGGTCTCTACATGTTACCATCTCAGTAATTGGGTGTTCCACCTGAATTCTTGTATTTACCTCAAGGAAGTAAAAATTCCCGTGCTTATCAAAAAGAAATTCTACCGTGCCGGCACTCTCGTAGCCCACGGTCTTGGCAACCCTGATGGCAGTCTCCCCCATTTCCATCCTCTTCTCCATTGTAAGGGCACCCGAGGGTGTTTCCTCAATGATCTTCTGGTGCCTCCTCTGAATGGAGCATTCTCTTTCAAAAAGGTGCACATAGTTTCCAAACTTGTCTCCAAGTATCTGGATTTCTATGTGCCTCGGATTCTCGATGTATTTCTCGATATAAACGGATTCGTCTCCAAATGCAGATTTTGCCTCCCTCTGAGCGGCACTGATGGCAGCTTCGAGCTTATCAGGAGAATAAACGATTCTCATGCCCTTTCCACCGCCACCGGCAGCAGCTTTTATCATTACTGGATACCCTATCTTTTCGGCCTCTTTTTTGTACTCTTCCATGGAGAGCCCGGTGGCGAGCATTCCTGGAATGAGAGGGACTCCCGCATCCACAAGTTTCTGTCGGCTTTCAACCTTATTTCCAAGTAACCTGATGGTTTCAGGCTTGGGTCCGATGAAAATCAGGCCAGCATCCAGCACAGCCTGAGCAAACTCCGGATTTTCTGCAAGAAAACCGTATCCGGGATGAATGGCATCCGCCTTGTGCTTCTTTGCGGCACTTATAATTTTTTCAATGTCCAGATAGCTTTTTAAAGGTTCTGGAGGACCAATATACTCCACCTCATCAGCGTGAATCACGTGGAGGGCATCCTTATCTGCATCAGAATATACGGCTATAGAAATAATACCCAGCTCTTTTAATGCCCTGATTATCCTAACTGCAATTTCTCCCCTGTTTGCTACGAGGACTTTCTTTATTTTTGCCATCTGGGTCTCCTTTTTTCAAAAAATGCGTTCATTCCTTCCTGCCCCTCCTTCGAAACCCTTATTCGGGCTATAACTTCTGATGTGTAGGGAATGGCATCTTTCAAAGACAGTTCCTGGATATTTCTGACGAGTTCCTTACAGACTCTCTGTGCATGAGGGGAGGATTTTTTGAGCTCTGAAATAAGCTCTTCACCCCGCTGAAAAAGCTCGTTGTCTTCAACCACCTCATTTAGAAGACCGTATTTGAGAGCTTCCTCTGCCGTTACCCTTTTACCTGTGAGACAGAGTTCCTTGAGATTTCGCTCCCCCATTCTTTTTAGCAGATAAGGAGAGATGACAGCAGGAACAAGCCCGAGGGTAACTTCCGTAAGGCCAAATTTCGCCCGTTTGACGGAGATTGCAAAATCTGTGGCAGCGATAAGGCCAACTCCACCGCCAAAGGCATGTCCGTTGACAAGAGCAATTGTGGGTGATGGAAAGGTATAAATCTCGTAAAGGAGATATCCGAGCTCAAGTGAGTCCTGGTAATTTTCCTCAAAAGAAAAGTTCTTCATTCGTTTCATCCAGTTGAGGTCTGCACCGGCAGAGAAAGACTTTCCTTCACCTGTGAGAACAAGTACCCGGGGTGATGCTTCCCTGCCGCGGGCAAGGGCCTCGTGGAGTTCCTTTATCATGAGGTCGTTGAAGGCGTTGTGGATTTCCGGGCGGTTTAAAGTTATCCAGAGGACATCGTCTTTTATCTGGTATTTAATGGTTTCAAACATCCTGCCTTATTTTAAATTCCCACCCTTTATTTTTCAACCAAGGCAGAGCATGCCTGAAAATGTTACCACGCAGAGTAAAAAACTTCCCAAAGTCAAGTGTACATGATTTTTCTACTCGGCGAAAGGATCCGCTTGAACAACAATAACACTCCCTCCCTTCCTTTGGAAGGGAGGGTTGGGGTGGAATGGGAAAATAAGGTTCCAAACATTTTCAGAATTTTCGCTGTTTTAAATATGGGAAGACGTAAATCCCCATTCTCCCCTGGCCCCTCCTTCCTCAGAGGAAGGAGGGGGAAAATTCCGTAATTAGTCCACGACAGGGATTGTGAGTAGATACTAAGGGGGACAACGTTGTTACCAAAGTCCAGTTTTTCTCGAAACAGGCTTTCCAAGGCAGAGCATGCCATAAATTGTGCTTTCCGTCTTATGGTTTGAATAGAGTTATATTTTGGACGGAACATTTTTCGAAAGGTAAAGCTTACGTTTTATTATTGAAGGTTTTGGGCATAAATGCTACAATATAACCGTGCTTATTTTCAAAATTTTAGCGTATATCTTCATCACCCAGCAGCCAGGAGCAATAGAGGGGCACGTTTACGATGCAGTAAGCGGTCAGGGATTACCATATGCAAACGTCATAATCGAAGGCACAAAATTAGGTGCCGCCACCGATGTTAATGGATTCTACACCATCATTAATGTTCCTCCCGGTAAATATCGGGTAAAAGCCTCCATTCTTGGCTACAAAGAAAAGACCGTTGAGGTAACACTGGGTCCTGGTGAAATCAAAAAGGTTGATTTTTATCTCCCCGAAGCTATTGTTCGGCTAAAAAAAGAGGTCGTGGTGGTTGGCAAAAAGCCTTTGATAGAGAAGGAGGTCTCATCAACCAAGACTATCATTGAAAGGAAAGACCTCGAGGCCATGACTGTGGAAAATGTGAGAGAAGTTCTACAGAAGCAGGCTGGCGTTAGTGGACTCGGCACAGACATTCACATTCGTGGTTCACGAAGCAACGAGATGACAATGTATGTTGATGGAGTGCCCATAAAAGACCCACTATCGGGAAACGCTTTTGGCCTGTACCTTCCCACAAGGTTTCTGAAGAGCTACGAGGTTATTTTTGGTGGTATAAGTGCCGAGTATGGAAACGTCACAGCAGGTGTCATCCGTGCTGAAATTAGAGAGGGCACGAGCAGATTTCATTTTGGCGTATCCCACAAAAGGGACAACTTTGGATTTTTAAACTATTTTGGTTACGATGAGTATGGTTTCTACTTTGAGGGACCAGTAAGGCTTAAAAAAATCCGAAATATCAGATATTTTGCCTCTTTTAACTCCTCTTTTTCAAACACATATCTCCCCCACACCCATGATCTTTACAGCAGTGTGTATGGCACAGATAAACTTTCACCAAAGGAAGAAAATAACCTCGCCGGGGTCATAAAAGTTACCTGGAAACCGCGGGAGAATTTCAAGCTCTTTTACAATTTTACAAAGTCAGTGGAAATAAATCAGGGATATTTTTATTCTCTCGCTGATTATCCTTTTGCTCATGGATTCCCCACGAAATACATGTATTACCTTGACCACTATCCAGTTTTCACCCGCGATGCCAATGAGTCAGTCCTCGGTGTTCACTACGTACCCAATCTGAGAAACATCATTGACATGCGTATAGCGAGATTCTTCACCAATTTCCACCTTGACGTGCAGGGGAAAAAGTGGAACAAATACGTGGCTCTGGGTGATTTTGACCCGCCTTATGGCTATTATGACCACGGTGATGCACCCTATTGGCATGACCACTATGCCGAATCCTATGTTCTGAGACTCGATTTTACCCGCCAGCAGACACCTGTATGGCGGATGAAAACAGGATTTTTAATGAACTATTCCAATGTTCAGTGGATCGATATTCAGTATCCCTGGCTTGCTGGACCCTCTGGTCTGGGTTTGAACTACGATATTTACAAGGCCCACACGACAAGGGGCGGGATTTATATTCAAAACAATATCCATTTTGCGGGTATGATAGCTGCGCTGGGGATGAGGCTCGACTTCTGGGTTCCCGGTAATTACATTGAGAAAGGCGTCAAAAAGGCCCTTTCCAGAATTGATATTCATCCCACAGTCAAGGCTCAGTATGAAAGTTATCTCTCATCCATGAAACTTCCGTTCACGCATTATCATTTTAAGGCTCATCTAAACCCGAGGATCGGAGTTTCCTTCCCTGTCACCGAGAGAACAAAATTCCACTTTTCCTACACCCATTCATCGAAGATTCCGGATTTCAAATACGTCTATTCCAAGCTTGGAAGGAGAGCTACCTCGACTTACACCCTTGTGGGTAATCCCAATCTCAAGCCGACTGTTACGGTACAGTATGAACTCGGACTCGAGCACCTTTTGACTGAAAGGGTAAAGTTCAGTTCTGTGGCCTATTACAAAGACATTTTCAACTACCCCACTGCTGTGCGGGTACCCGGTATTCCACCAAATCCAGACTTCTGGATGTATCTCAACTCGGATTACGCACGTGCTTTTGGACTTGAGAATGGAGTTCGTGGAGACATCACAGACCACATCTCTGCATCTGTAACTTTGACTCTTTCACAGGCCACAGGAAAGGCCTCCACCTCTGAGGATGTCTACTGGCGTAGAGGCGAGGAAAGTCTCAAGGAGTGGCACCTTAAGTGGTCACGACCATTTAAATTATTCGCAAATATAACTTACCGGACACATCGAACTCCGGTGACTTTGTGGAGGATAAGGATTCCGAGTAACTTCATGTTTTCTGTCTCCTGGTCTCTCCAGTCAGGTGTTAGATACACACCGGTGGATAGCCTTGGAAACAGAGGTAGTTTTAATTCTAAACTTGGTCCCATGTGGAATAGAGTTGACATAAAAATTCGTAAATATTTCAGGACGCGCGCCGGCAGATTTAAAATTGAACTCGAGGGCAAGAATATCTTTAATTCGAAACTGGTTCGTTACGTAAATCCGCTAACAGGAAGAGCTTATGAGCCAGGTGATCCCATACCACGCGGGTTCAAGGAGATTGACCTCAACACACCCGCAAGGTTTATGGCACCGAGAGAGATTAAATTGGGGGTATCTTACGAATGGTGAAAAAATTGTTTTTAATCCTTATACTCGCATCTGGCCTTATGGCTGATGGTATATTTGAAAGTCTTGGGGGACAAAAAGTTGGAACGACCTCTATGGTTTTCCTGAAGATAGGAATCGGCACAAGAGCTACTGGTATGGGAGGAACCTTCGTGGGTGTGGCCGATGACCCATCCACGTTTTTCTGGAATCCAGGTGGTGTACCAAATCTTGGAAATTCCGCCTACGTTTCCTTTACGGCTTTACCCGACAACGTAAACATGACATTTATCTCGGCCTCCAGGAATCTTGGCCTCTGGGGATACGCAGGAGTATTTTTAATTGGGCTTGATGCCGGATACATGGAGGAGACCGACGAGTACCATCCCTTTGGGACTGGCCGGTACTTTCACTTCGGTGACTATCTTCTTGGTGTGAACTACTCTAAAAAAGTCACGGATAGATTTTCTTTTGGGATGAATGTAAAAGGTTTCATGGAGGAGTTTTATGGTCTGAAATCCTATGGATTCGCAATGGATATGGGGACTTTTTATCTGGTGGGTTACAGGGATATAAGGATTGGGGTGTCCCTTTCAAATCTCGGGCCGGATATCAAACCCGGTGGAGACGGAGAAAATTACCTGAGTTTCCCTGTCCCGATCGTGTATAGAATGGGGGTATCTGGATTGATTTTAAACAATTTGAGGGGCTCTTTTGAGCTCGACAAGCCTTCTGATAATGTTGAAACCCTGAAAATGGGAGCAGAATTTATTGTGAATAAGAACGTCTCTCTTTACAGTGGAATGAAGCTTAATGCCCGCCAACCTCAGGGAAAGTTACCAATTGCCGGACTTTCGTTTGGCTTTGATGCACATCTTAAAATGTTTAAACTGGGCTATTCTGCCTCAGATATGGGAGTTCTTGGAGTAGTTCACAGATTTTCACTGGAAGTTCAGAAATGAAAAAATTCTTGCTTATAGGCATAATCGTATTTCTTGCGGGATGCGGCAAAAAGTATCCAATACCACCGGAGCCAACGACTGGTGGGCTTCCACCTCTTGGAAGTTATGTGCAGGATGTCAACTGGCCTGGAAGCAGTATAAACTTCCACGACATAAAGGATGTAATCGTAGGAAAAGATGGATTTATCTATGTCTTAGATGGAGAGACTGCTTACAGACTCTTAATCACGGGAGAGGTGGTTGGTCAGATAAATATTCCTCCCCGAATGGAGGCAATGGCGCAGGATGACCAGCGTAATTTATATTTCGCGGGGATGGATTCAAGTGTCTACAGATATTCGAGAAGCGGGGTGTGGGATACAATAAGAGTGCCAGATTCACTTGCGAATATTACCGGCATAACTGTTGGTGAGCAAATAGTTGTTTCGGACACTTTAAAAGACCTCGTTATCGCATTTTTGCCTGATTCTGCAATTGATACAGTGGCGGTGTTTGGAAGCGGAGCTCTGTTTGTGGATAATCCACTCGATCTATGGCTTGACCCTATGGATAGGGTTCTTACTGTCTCTTACAACCACAACTGGGTTGAGGCCTTCCCTCTGGATAGCTTGCAGCCATTTTTACACCTTGGAGGAGACAATCCAGAAGGGGATACCACAGAGGGGACATTCCGGATGCCTGTTGATGTTGTATCCGATGATTCGTCCTACATTTACGTGGCAGATAGTTTCAGGGTCCAGAAGTTTGATTTTGCGGGAAATTTTGTAACTGATGTTAGATTTGAAGATTTGAGACCCATCTCTGTGGCTGTTACAGATGATGGTAAATATCTAATTGTGGCATTCAGGGACCAGCTATACAAATTCGAGCGCTTCGACGGCCTTCAGCAGGGTGGAGGAAGCTAAAGACAATAAACCCAAATTGGGCTCCACAAAATCAAAACTATCACACAATGTGTCAAGATTAAACAATAGCACTGCCCGGTACTTACAAATCAAGACACCTTCAAGCTTGTTTAAAAAATCTTAAATTTTAGTAAACTCCAATGGCCCTTTTTAATCTCACTTGAGCCTGTTCGAAAAATTACAAAACCTTTGAATTTTAATGAAAAATTTGCCCCCCACCTTATTCCTCCCCCCACGCACTTTGTGCGTGGGGGGAGGATAGGAGGGGGAATTTTCGAACGAGCTCACCTCACTTATAACCGAAGGTCAGTTGGTAACTTCCATTCCTTCCTCAGGGGAAGGTGGGGATCTCAATACCTGTTATATCCTAATTTTTAACGAATCCATCAATTTTCTTCTCACTCTATTAACCTCTGCGAAAGGATAACCAGGGTGTGATATTTTCAGATAGGCTTTTACCCCCTTGACAATTTTCGAGATATAAACGAATATTTGAATAGACAAATATATCATGAACCTTAAAAAGGAGGTGTAATTATGTGGCAAGATTGGGTCAATGTCATACTTGGTATCTGGCTTATTATTGCAGGGTTTATACCCTCAATCACAGCCAGTAAGGGCGCATCTCTCTGGAACGACCTGATTGTGGGAATCATCGTCCTGATCCTTGCGGCGTGGGTTGCGAAATCCAGATGGCCTGAGTGGATCAATGTAATCCTTGGTATCTGGTTAATTATTGCGGCCTTCATCCCTTCCATAGTGGCAAGCAAATCCGGGAACATGTGGAATGACATCATTGTCGGTATTCTGATCGTGATCTTCGGAATCTGGGCAGCACTGATGAAACCGTCGCAGGCGTAATAGAAAACCGGTGGGGGCGAGCGAAGCTCGCCCCCACTCAAAAATCTCAAAAATGAAAGGAATAACATACACCGAAGATCAAAAAACAATTGAGCTTTACACCAAAGCCCTCGGGCAAATAACAAGATTAAAGATTCTCAAATTTATAGCAAGGGAGTACAAATCAGTTAATGAAATTTCAAAGGAACTTGGACTTTCCCATTCCGTTTGTTCTGCCCACCTTGGTGTCCTCTGGAGGGCGGGGTTGGTTAAGAAAAGAAGAGTAAAGAATTTTTCCTACTACAAATTCAATCCTGAAAAGCTACAAGAGATTCAGGAGGCTATCCGAGAATTTATAATGGGGGAAGGTTAACCCTCAGCTAATTCCTAATATATTTTCTTTGTAACTTGACAAAAATGGGGGATTGTGGTTTTATGATTTTAAATGGGGGCGAGGCCTTCGGCCTCGCCCCCAAATTTATTCTTTACTGATGAACGTGTCCGTGCTCGATCTCTTCTGGTGTAGCGTCTCTTACATCCACAACCTTAACATGAAAATGCAGGGTCTCACCTGCAAGCGGATGATTGAAATCAACAACTACAGATTCGTCTTTGATCTCTTTGATATAGAATGGGACACTGTGACCCTCTCCAAAATCCGCATAGAATTTCATCCCGACTTCAATGGGATTATCTCCAAAAGCAGATTTTGGAATCTCCTGAATGGCATTCTCGTCAATTTTACCGTAAGCATCTTCAGGAGGTATTGTTATATCCTTCTCTTCGCCAACTTCCATGCCTTCCATGCCCTTTTCAAGGCCTGGAATGAGCTGTCCAGCTCCGTGGAGATAAACAATAGGGTCACCCGTATTGTCATCTACCACCTCTCCTGAGTCGAGCTTGAGCGTGTACTCAAGGCTCACTACCTTATTTTTTTCGACTTTCTTGTCTGACATTACAAACTCCTCCTTAAATAAAAGTTACCCCCTGACTATAATCCCACCTCTGTTAAAAGTCAAATCACAGAGAGCTTGTTCGAAAAAATTAAAAAGTTATTAGATTTATAAAATGAATTTCCCCACCTTTCTCCTTTCCCCACGCACGAAATGCGTGGGGGAAGTTGGGAAGGGGGAATTTCCAAACACTCTCTATCACAGAGCATCCTGCACAAAAATTAGGTCTTCATATAATCTTGATTTGTGGGGCGAGAAATATAAATTTTCCCGGCTACCAAAACACTACCTGGGATACAGAGAAATGACATTTCGATTGAAAAATTTAAAATAAAAGCCTCCGCCGGATTTTACCTGCAAATTGGGAGAAAGGGACCTATGAATTTTTGATGAAAATTTAAATGAAGCCCCTCTCCTGTATCCTCTCCCCGCAAACAAATTTATGCGGGGAGAGGATCATTTTGCGTTTGAAAATATTCGAACAGGTTAAGGCCAAACTAACACAGAGAGAAGAACACATCCCTCTTGGAAATCAAAAATCTAAATTTCCTACCAAGTCCAAGTATCTTTAATTCCCCCCTCCTATCCCTGACGTCACCCACGAATTTCTGGATAATAACACCTTATCCCTTGCCACGTCTTCAAAAAGGTGTACTACGCTCAATATTTGAACACTCTCTTTATACGGTATAAACGAATATATCCTTTCGGTAAAATTGCTGATTTAGTGCGAAAAATCGAATTTCTCGCCCAGATTGCATTGTATAAATATACATGGCAAGCAAAAACATGGGTGATGTCAGGTCAGCCTCCTATCCTCCCCCCACGCACTTCGTGCGTGGGGGGAGGAATAAGGTGGGGGGCAAATTTTTCATTGAAAATCAAAGGTTTTGAAATTTTTCGAACAGGCTCGTATCTTTATGGTCTTTTGCGTCGGATGGAATTAAAATTTTGGGTATGAAAAGAGAATATCCGGAAATGCCCATCGTATCTGTTGGAGGTCTCGTTGTAATGGGTAACATGTTTCTTCTCACAAAAAGAGCGAAAGAACCGCTGAAAGATGTTTGGACTTTACCGGGTGGTGCCGTAGAGTTGGGTGAGAGACTTCCGGACGCTATAGTTCGTGAAATTAAAGAAGAGTGCCAGATTCAGGCACGGCCAATTGGAATTATTGAAGTGTTTGAGCAAATTTTTAGAGACGATAAAGGGAGAGTCAAATTTCACTATGTAATTGTGGATTTCCTCCTCGAATACGAAAGTGGAATAGCAAAGGCCTCATCGGACACCGCCGAGCTAAAATGGCTCACATTGGAAGAGCTTGGAAAATATAATCCTCCGGCAAGGGCAGTCAGTGTAATAAAGCGTGGTCTTGAGGTTTATAAAAAGCTCAGGGCTCAACCTGAGGCAATTTTACCGTTAATAAAAACCGACTGAATTTTGAATTCTGGTGAGGCCCTATCAAGGACCACAAAGTCCGCAACATAGCCGTCTTTCAGCGCCCCCTTAAGGTCCTCCTCAAAGGAAAAATAAGCACCGGCAGTTGTATAAAGACGCAGAGCCTCTTCAAAACTGATAGGATCAATGGGATGATAGAGAGCCCCTCTAATCCCGTACTGAGGTGACGGTGGCATGGCATCAGAGCCGAAGGCAACTTTTATGCCAAGTGACAACATTTTTTTAAATGGATTATTGAGCTTCCAGAGTCTATCGCCGAGATACTCACGGTACATTCCATCCTCCCCTCCCCATCTTTCCACAAAATTAGGCTGGGATGATATCAAAATCCCCATGCTCTTTGCAAGTTTCAGGTCCACCTCTTCTGGAAACTCAAAATGCTCAATCCTGTGCCTTAAATAGTTCCCGCCTTCGAGGGCATTTTTAAAGGCTTCAAGAGATGTTCTTATTGCCCGGGTACCGATAGCATGAATAAGGAGCTGAATGCCATTTTCCTGAGCTCTTTTAATAAGATTCTCAAGTTCTTCTCGTGTCTTCAAAAGTTTTCCACTGTGTTTCTCCCCTACGTAATTTTCGAAAAAGGCAGCAGTTTTCCCGCCAACCGAGCCATCTGTAAAAATTTTAACTCCACCTATTCGCAAGACCGTGTTGCCAAACCCACTTCGTATACCAAGCTTTATCAGGTTTTCAAGGTCATTTTCATAAAAGTTAAAATAGACACGAATCTTTAGGAGTCCTGCATCGTTGAGCTCTTCATAGGCGCGAAATGCCGTTACATTGCCAAACTCGTGAACTGAAGTAATCCCCAGGTCTATCATCTCCTCCTGGGCTGTGAGAATTGCAAGTTTAATTTCCTCAAATTCTGGTGGAAAGTATTCGTTGATTTTCAGAGGAACTTCCTCAAGGAGCAGACCGGATTTTGAATCAACGCCCGGAGTTTTTCGGGGCAAAAGCTTTAGTGCGGCTGAGTTGGCAATCGCAATGTGGCCACATACTCGCCTCAAAATCACAGGGGTGTCACCGGTAACGTTATCCATATCTTTTTTTGTTATAAATCTTTTCTCATCCCATGTGCTCTGGTCAAATTCTTCGAAAATAATTGGGGGCCTGTAGTTGCCACTTTTTACAACGGCTTCAATAAATTCAAGAGCGTCTTTAATGCTCTTCGTTTCCTTCAAGTTTGGCCTCGATATAAAAAGCCCATACTGCCATAGATGTGTGTGTGCATCAATAAATCCCGGGATCACCACGTCGAATACTTTCGCATCACCAGGCAGGGTTTCACTTCTCTCCAGCAATCCGTGATTAATTGTGAAACCTACGTCATCAACAAATTTGCCGTCTATGAATGCCTTTTTTGCAATAAAAGCTTTCATCCTGAAAGGTAGTTTATGGGGTTAACTGGCTTTCCATTTTTCCAGATTTCATAGTGCAAATGGGGACCCGTGGAGAGGCCAGTATTTCCAACAAGTCCGATAAGATCACCTTTTTTCACGATGTCACCGGGTTTGACAAGCACCTTAGAAAGGTGGCCATAAACGGTTTTATAAATGTCTCCATGTGAAATAACGACCATGTTGCCAAATCTTTTGCTGTAGGTGACTTTTACAACGATTCCATTTGCAGGCGAGATTATGGGAGTTCCGGTCTGGGCAGCTATGTCAACTCCTCTGTGAGAGGCCGTGAAGCCCCTCGTAATGTAGCCTTTTACAGGCATTCCATAAGGGGTGTAAACATTTGCCTTCTCAGCCTTAATAATTTCCTGCTCGACAGGATTTGTAGCCTTAACATCCACTGTATTGGCTTTTTGCGCCTTCTTTGAAGGTTTTGAGTTAATCTTTGCGGCCAGCTTTTCGATGTCAAAGGGCGGTGGCGCGTTTTGCACACCGAGCATGTTTTCCACCTTCTTCCGAAATTGTGACAGTTCCTCCAGTTTTTTCTCGAGAACCACTACCTTTTCATTCTCTTCCCTGAGCCTTTTGTTTTCATTAATTAAGGCGTGCAATCTCCGTTCGGTTTTGACATATCTGTAGTGAGTGTAAAAAGCGGCACCAACAATGATGAGAATCACTATTCCGGTGACAATAAAAAGTTTCATCAACCATGAGGGAATAAAACGGTTGATGACCTTATTTTTGGACACAATTATTATTTCGTAACCCTTTTTCATTGCTTAAATGGTAATTTGGGCAGAGGGAACGTTCAAAGAATTTTCTTACGGTAGCCCCTTAGAAATTCCTCCGCCTTCATAATTCTTTTCCCCTGAGGCTGTATCTCGAGTATTTCAACCATAAAATCGAGGGCCTCTACAAGCAGTCTACCCCCTGAGACGTGCATTTTGCCTGGCTCTCCCCCCTGCTCTTCTGCCACTTTTGCCCTGATGAGCTTCGCCATCAGAGGACCAAATTGATCCTTCGCACCGGGCCTGGTGGAGAGTGCATTTATCTTACACTTTACTTTTTCTGCTTTATCATCCCAGCTGATCCAGAGCTCTTCGCGCATAATCTTTTTCGCATAGCTTGGCTCGCCGGACTGGGGCACCGGTTTCAGCTCTCCACTCAATATCCGCGGTATACTTGAGAGAGTAAGATGAGCACCAACCCTGGCAAGTCTCTCCATAAGTTCCGTCTTAATCTCCGTATCTCCGATCTCGACTTTTTCCTGGGAGATGATGGGACCGGTATCAAGTCCCTCGTCCATTACCATCAAGCTTACTCCTGTTTCTTTCTGGCAATCCATCATGGCGCGCTCGATGGGTGCGGCACCGCGGTACCTGGGCAAAAGCGATGGATGGATGTTTAGCGGATATATATCAGGTAATTCAAGCAGTTTTTTTCTTAAAATTTTTCCATAATCTGCGAGAATTATAAAATGAGGCATATATCTTCTGAGAGTGTCAATAAAAGCTTCGTCGTTGGGATTCTCTGGCTGGAAAACATCAATACCCGCATCTCTGGCAATGATTTTAACTTCCGGGTCCTTTAATTTTCTTCCCCTACCCTTGGGTCGTGGTGGGAGCGTGACCACGGCCTTAAAAGGCAAGCCGTGTGACAGAAGCTCCTTGAAAACGAGGGTTGCAAAGTCACCGGAGCCGAAAAAGATGAAGTTTAGCCCATGGAATGGCGCTGTTGACTCCATTCTCTTAGAAGTTCTACCCGTTCCTCTGGCGGGAGATGATCAATGAAGAGTACACCATCAAGGTGGTCAAGCTCATGTTGAATAACTCTCGCAAAGAGCTCATCTGCCTCAAATTCCCTTTCTACAAGCTTTTTTCGCCTCAGGATCAGGGTCTTCACAACAATTTTCCTGGGTCTCGTCACATTGGCATACAATCCAGGAATTGAAAGGCACCCTTCTTCAAATTCACTCTCTCCATAGGTTTCGACAATCTGCGGGTTTATAAAAACCATGGGCTTTTTGGCAATTTCGAGGTATTCGGCATCCACCACAAATAAACGGATGGATTTTCCGACCTGAGGAGCGGCAAGGCCAATACCATTGGCCATCTTCATGGTAACTTCCATCTTCCTGGCCAGATTGATAATTTCATCATTGAGGTCTTCGATGGGCCTGGCCTTTTCCCGAAGGACCTTATCTCCCAGGATTCTAATGGGTAAAACGTCTTTCTTCTCACTCATTTCTTCTCATCAGCCTTCTTCTTTTCTTCGGTTTCAGGATTTAAAACACCTCTGATGGCTGACTTATCCACCTTTATCACAGTGTTTTGTGCTACTTTAAGGCTAACTACGTTGTTATCAATTTTTTGCACTGTTCCGATTATTCCGCCGCTGGTAATCACGCGATCGCCCTTTTTAAGGGCATTTAGCATAGCCTTCCTCTTTTTCTCCGCCCTCGACTGTGGATAAATGAGAAGAAGGTAAAAGATCACAAAAATGAAGATGAGTGGCAGAAGGGCCTTCATCAGGTCACCGCCACTCTGTTGTTGCTGCGCCATTAATGGAGCTGCCATTATAAAAATTAGACTTAGTTTTTTCATATCTCCTCTCCTTTTTAAAATTCCTGTCCTATTGTTAAAGTCTGGAGCCAGCCTCCTGTAAAGCTCCTTAAATCTGTA
This sequence comes from Caldifarciminota bacterium, assembly GCA_015489415.1. GTDB lineage: Bacteria > Hydrothermota > Hydrothermia > B15-G9 > WFZT01 > WFZT01. Next base: position 16,283 of record WFZT01000246.1, read on the forward strand.
GGTCTTGCAACATTGTACATCAACGTGCCTATACCGAGATTAAGCCTTATGCTGAAGCCGATATCGGCTTTAAGGTCGTTTAGTTTAAAGCCCCCCTCATCACTTGTGAAGGGCTGGAATTGCTTCGAATTCTGCCACGCAGCTCCAAAGTCCATAAACAGGGCTCCCCTGATCATATCGAGCTCAATGGGCAGTGGAAATGACATTTTTAGCACATCTATAAAAGGCACTCTCAGCTCAAAGTTGGTGAGGAAAACGTGCGTTCCGTAAAAGCTATAGTAATCGTACCCACGCAGTGTCCCGGGACCACCGAGATAAAAGTAAAGAGGATTCTTTCCAGAAGATGCTCCATAGACGACCCTCGTGGCGAAAGTTGACCTTCGGGTAATTCTCAAGTAATTTCTGAAGTCCAGAAAGGCAAGCTGGTAACCCTGAGTTTTGTGGTAAACATTATCGTATTCCAGATGATATCTGGTGCCTGAAAGTGGTCCAAGATAAGTGTATAGTGCGTTATCAAATGTAAAACCAAGATAAGCATTGAGTGGCCAGATAGTTCCCCAGTCAACAGGGTAATCGTAGGGATAAAGGTAGTGATAATAGTAGATTCTCTCCAATCCCAGCCCGGCCTCCAATCTTTTAAACTTGTCAAATGGATACTGAATCTCCCCCATCAATCCATTTGTCTTGAAAATATAAAACTCCGAGTTTGAAATCACCGAATAGCTCCAGTACTGGTAAAAGGAGAGACCAAGGTCAGTTCTTTTTGGAAGATAGAGATAGTCAAGCTCAAAATCTGAGTTGGATATGTCTTTTGTAAGGTCTGAGTAGAAAATAAACCTGTTGTCCCCGAGCTCATCGGATATGGAAATGGCAAACATACCGTTGAGGCCAAATCCTGTTGAATACTGAACAACACCGGTGACCCAGTCGGCGGTAAAATATACCTTGTAATTTTCCTCTTCAGCAGAGTTTACCGTGCTCAAATCTATTTTCTTAAACGGTACCTCGCTCAACGTAACAGATTCAAGAGAATCAAGAGGGTCTTTTAACACAAATATATCCCACCCGTTGTTCCACAAAAGAGAGAAGGTGAGCTTGTCGTGTTTTTTGGACCAGTCTGGTGTTTTGATCCCGGTTATGTAATTTGTGACAAGCTGGGTCTGGCCGGTTTTCAAGTTGTACAAAACGAGGTTAAAGGAATTGTTATGATTGGCAACAAATGTTATTAGCGTATCATCCACAAATTGAGGAAAGGATATATTCCCATAGTAGGGCGTTAATTTAGAGATTTTCCCATCATGGTAAACGAAAACGGCATAACTGCCGTAGTAGAAGTTGGCGCTATCAGATATATTGTTTCTGTCAGATACAAAGATTATTTCCTTCCCGTCGGGAGAGAAATCCGGGTCATGGTCGTCAAACCTATCGTCCATTAATTTCTCCATGCTATCGCTTGTGAGGTCATAAACGTAGATGTCAGACTTGCCATCCATTAGCCCCGTAAAGACGAGTTTTTTACCATCCGGTGACCATCTGGGTTTATAAATGGCATCGAGTCCTGTTTTAATGGTTCTCTCTATCTTTTTGTTGTAGACATTCAGGATGTGGATGACATCGCCTTTTGTAGAACGGGCTGAAAATACAATTCTGGTGCCATCCGGTGAAAAATCGAGGCCCGGCTTCAGAAGATGAATGTTTTCGAGGGAAGGTGTCTTCTCAGCTGTGAGGAGTTTTCTAATCCTTTTACCGGTTGCGACTGAATAGAGGTAAATGCTCGAATAGCCTCCCCTATCAGACACCGCAGCAACCAGGCTCCCATCAGGAGAGATTGTAGAAGCGATGTTAAAATAGCTCCCCTCATCTTCGTGATGGGTGATCTGCTTACCCCTCCAGGGAATTTCGATATTTTTCACGTCAGGGTAGTAAAGCTTCTTCAAATAGAGCATAAACTGCCGATCAAATTCCTTTAGTGGCATATTAAAGGTCTTTTTAACCGCACTCTCGAGACTTCCATTGAATTTTATAGAGTGGAAGAACTGGCCTATCTTTTTCTGGCCAAACATATCATTTATAAATCTGTAAATTGCCTGTCCTTCTTTGTAGTCAATATATCCGTACACATTGCTCAGTTTCTCGATGGTCAGAATTTTATCGTTAATCACAAGGTCTTTTATGTATATATCTGCTTCTTTATCCCATCCCTGAGAGAGGTATTCGGCCATGCCCTCCATTACCCATAAGGGTATGCGAAAGGATGAGGCTGTAGAAATAGGACTTTTCATACCTTTAAAAAGAATGTTGTACTGAAAAACGTGCACAAGCTCGTGGGCGAGCACGTGACGAAAATCATCATAAGAGCCTGTAAATGGAACCACAACTCGATTTTTAAAGACCTCGGTGAATCCTCCAACTCCTTCCTCAATCAAACTGAGAATTACATTGGTCTGCTCAAAATCGTTCTGACATCTGTAAATGATGACAGGAGTTTTATCCTCTATATTGACTTTAAGGATGCCCTCGTATTTTTTGAAATATTCTTCGAGAACTGCTCCTGCAAACCGGGCGAGGTGCTCCTCTCCCTCGTAGTTGTAAATTTTAAAGTGCCTGGTTTCCAGCACCTTCCAGTGGAAATTCTTGTACTGTACTTTGTTTTTGCCAAAGTTATAGTATTGAGAGGAAAGGAAGCTGAAACTCAGTAAAAGAAGGGGGAAAAGTTTCTTTGACATATTAATCGTACAGAGCAGTATCAGGGATTATGTATTTGATGGGGTTAACGGGTCTGCCCATGACGCGAACTTCATAATGGAGGTGAGGGCCAGTTGAGCGGCCCGTATTCCCTACATAGCCTATGATCTGGCCTCTCCGGACAAACTGGCCCTGTCGCACGGCCGCACGGCTACAATGACCATACCTTGTGGTAACTCCATAACCGTGGTCAATCTCAATCATCAATCCGTAACCTCGAACCCATCTTACGGTTTTAACAATGCCATCCGCAGGTGCCACAATTGGTGTGCCAACAGGGGCAGAAATATCTATTCCATCATGATGCTTGATCTTACCTGTGAAGGGGTCGCGTCTAAAACCAAATGGGGATGTCAGGATTCCACTTGTCGGATAAATAGAAGGGGTATGCCTTCTCAATCTCTCGTCTCGGGCAAGCTTGGTGTGAATGCGGGATAGGCTCTTCAGCTCAAAATCGGAATATTTGAGCATCCTGTTTAACTCGGTATCAATATTGAAAAGTTCTTTATCGAGTGTGTCCTTTGGAATATCAAGATTACCACCGATACCCATCTGTTTCTGGGCAGGTGGAATAAGAGGGAGTTCCGCCACGGTCCTGATCTTGTTGTCCCATTCGTAAATAGAATCAATCCTGTGCTGGATCATGGCCACCTTTGTCTTCATGGCATTGAGTGCCTGCTTGAGCTTCGCATTCTCCGCCTCAAGCTTAACCTGTTTATGGTAATCTACCTCAAACTTTACGTATCTGTAAGTAGCATAGCTAACAGCACCAAACAACAGGACAAGACCTGCGAGAAATAGCTTGATTTTGGCTGTTGTAAACTTGATTTCACGTGGTAAAGAATGGGAATCCTGTGGTATGATTTTTATGTCGTATTTCACTCTTTTCATGGCGGAAAACTCAACCTTTAATATAAATTCGCGAATTTATAATGTCAAGCAACGATTGAGCTTATTCCCCCACCTTTTCCTCCCCCACTCACAAAGTGAGTGGGGGAGGAAAAGGTGGGGGCAAATTTTTCATTGAAAATCAAAGGTTTTGAAATTTTTCGGACAGGCTCAGCAACGATTGGGGGTGAATGGAAATTGTTATCCACTTACTGGTCTCCTTCACCCACTTTGTGGGTATAGGACAAAACTTTCGAGAGGAATTTCCTTCAAAAGCCGACAATTTTTCTCAGCAATGAGTTAGAACCGAATGTGTCGAAAGGAAATACACATACCGTTTCCAAAAAGAGCAGTTCATCCATAATCATGTTGCTCTGACGGGGAATTTGGATAAAAATTAAATGCATGTCGCTTAAAGATTTTTATCCTATAAATCAGGGGCGTATATTTAACATCCATGGCATCATCTTCCATATCCCCGAGGATATAGTGAGTGCCTGGGACGTGGGGAAGATGCCCACAGTTGACGATATCGGGATAAGGATTCCCTGGAAAGTTGAGCTTCCCAAAAAAGAGAGATTTGAATACTTTGTAGTTATCGGTGCCAATGGGGGCTGGCCCCTTTCCCACCAGGCACGACTCCTTGTAAGATTCGATGATAAATACCGAAGACTCCCCATTTCTCCCATAAATAGACACTTTGCTCTTTTTGGTGAGATGCAGTATCGAGGACTCTGGATTCAGGCTGTGCCCGTGGGATTTGCATTTAAAGAGTTAGAAATTATAGGTCTTCAGGCAGAGCCAAACATGGGGCTACTTGCCGGAGTATTGGTCAGAAAACTACCTGAATTCAAAGAAAAGTTCGTGGAGAATTTTTTCAAAACGAGGAGTTTCTACTGTGCAGGGGATGTAAAGCCCATAACAATGGAAAAAATAGGTGTAGGTAGATGGGCAGCTGAGATTGAGGTCCCAGATGCTGAACACGCAGAGCTCGAAATCGGGGTGGTATCAAAGAGTTCGGGTATCCTCTTGATAGATGGAAACTTGACCGGAGCAGTCATTGATGGCACTGCGGGCTATCAGGCCATTGAGCCCGGAAAGAGGCATTTTGTTGAGGTAGAGGTTGAAGGTGAGGTCATAAAGGCCTCTTTGGTCATTTATCCCGATGGTTACCTCAAAGAGCTTGAGAGATGGGCAGAGAGAAGGCTTAAATATATGCTGAAGGGTGTGCCTCGTACTCCGATAATCAGGCTTATCTCCCAATCTCACATAGATGTCGCATGGCTCTGGACCAAGGCAGAGACGAGAAAGAAGATAGCACGAACCGTTTCGCGCGGCATAGAGATCGCCCGGAGATTCCACGAGTTTCCATTCGTTCAAAGCTCCCCGGGTATGATTAACTGGATCAAGCACGATTACCCCAAAACATTTTCAACGTTAAAGAAAGCTACAGAGGAGAAATTTTTCGAGCCGGTTGGGGCAATGTGGGTGGAGCCAGATGTGAATATTCCCTCAGGAGAATCGCTGGTCAGGCAGATTGAATATGGTCTCAAATTCTGGAAGGAGGAATTTGGCACGAAGGTTAGTGTTGACTGGCTTCTGGATTCTTTCGGCTATCCCTGGACACTGCCAATGATATACAAAAAATTTGGCATAAAGGCGATGATGACGGCAAAGCTCACGTGGTTTGACACCAACCGGTTCCCATTTGACGTTTTCAGGTGGAGGGCACCAGACGGCTCAGAGGTCATCGTCCAGCATGCGAGATTGTGCCAGTACGGGCTTGGCAAATGCTTTGCCGAATTTGACAGCTTCTGCGAAGATTATATCATCCACAATCCACTTGACCCCGAGCTTGCGGGTAAGATTTTTGACGATTCATTTGAATTTGAAGAAAGGGAGGAGATTCCTGAGGCTGAGCCCCCTGCTATGATTCTCTTTGGAGAGAGTGATGGTGGCGGAGGCCCAACCCTCGAGCAGGCAATGGTGAGTAAAAAGGCCATTGCAACAGGAAGGTTTACGGGTGGTGGTGCAAAGGAATACTTTGATGAGCTATGGGAAAGATTCCGTGATTTACTTCCTGTCTGGAATGACGAGATTTATCTTGAAACCCACAGAGGAATTTACAGCCGCGGCAGAGAGGTCAAAGACCTTCTCAAAAAGAACGAAATCGAGGCCTACAGGGCTGAGGTAGCGCTTGCCATGGCTGGAATAACGGACTTTCAGGATGAGCTCGATGCTGCATGGAAAAAGCTTTTAATCAATCATTTTCACGATATTGCCTGTGCCACTGATTCGCGGGAAGCGTACGATGAATCTGTTGAAGAATTGAAAGAGACTCTTGATACATTTAAGTTTGTTGAAAAACAGGCCATCGGCCATTTGAGAGGTGGAAGGTTGGGGGTGCTCAACTATCTCCCCTGGGAGCGCACTGAGCCTGTGAAAATTGGTGGGAAATTGAAGTACGTGAAAGTTCCTCCTCTATCTGTCGGTAAAGGCGAGCCCGTTGAGCCACCACCGGACTTTGATTTTGAGCTCGGTTTCAAGGAATGGAAGATTCATTCGATTTTATACCGCGGTCGCGAGCTTCTACGGGCACCTCTTGAGTTTGAGCTTTTCCGGGATGAGCACAAAGGAGCTTGGACATGGAATATTGACCCTGAGTATGAGCTCAATCCCCTGGCCGTGGAATTTGTTAATCTGAATGTGCACAAGGAGCAGAATAGGATTGTCTATCGCTACTCTTACAAGCTCGGCCAGGATTCGCGCGGTATGATTATTATTACAAATGTAAAGGGTAGAAAATGGCTTGACCTCGATATAGTGCTCGATTGGCATGAGGACTTTACCATTCTTAAATTAGGATTTCCCTTTAATATCGAGTCAGAAGGGGCCAATTGTGGCATTCCTTATGGGATCAAATTCAGACCCTTCAAGCCAACCTCCAGCCTTCAGCGTGCGAAGTGGGAAGTGCCTGTCAAACGTTTCGCAGATGTTAGTGATGGTAAGTTTGGGGTTTCCATTTTTACATTTTCCAACTATGGATTTGATTTCAAGAAGGGCTATCCACGGGTAACGCTTGTGAGAACTGCCCCTGTTTGGCCATACCCGGAGCTTGACTATGGTGAGATTCGAATGAAGTTTGCCATCTATCCGCATGAGGGGGATTATGTACAGGGCGACGTGGAAAGGACTTACCGTGAATTTATCCACCCACTGCGAGAAATATTCTACCGTGAAGACATCTCCCTGCTTGAGGTATCACCCTCACCATTGGTAAGTGATTCCATTCGTTTGATGGGGGATGGTCAGGTGGAGGTACGTCTTTTTAATCCATCGAGCAAAAGTATCGAGGCAAGAGTTTCGACGCAGGAAATGGAGAGGGAAACGCGTGTAAGGGGATATAGCCTTACTGAAGTTTACATCAAAAACCCGCAGTTATAATTTCGACCTGAAGTTGTAAAGCTTGATTCCTTGATGGTATTTAATATGCGTTGTAAAATTTTATCGATGATTTTTAATAAATAGTTCTTTGAATCAAAAATTCTCAAGGAGGCATAATATATGAAGGGTAAAAAAAGAACGTGGGTGGTGTTAGCCTTGATTTTTGCTGGGGGCTTGCTCCACTCTGCAAGTGTTAAGGGGGTCAAACTAATTCCACCTTACAACAGTCTTGACCTCCTCAATACGAAAAATGTCCCTCCGATTACAGTGGACCACAGCAAGATCAAGGCACTGCAAAAACCTTTTGCCACCGGGCCTGATGTAACTAAGGCATGCCTGCAGTGTCATTCACAGGCTGCAAAACAGGTGATGCATACATACCACTGGACATGGCTCACAAAGGACAAAGACGGTCACTATCGTGGAAAGGGCTTCTTTATCAACAACTTTTGTATTTCAATTCTCTCTAACGAACCACGATGCACAAGCTGTCACGCTGGGTACGGATGGAAGGACAAGAACTTTGATTTCAAAAACGAGAACAATGTGGACTGTCTCGTTTGTCACGACCAAACTGGGAAATATAAGAAATTCCCTGCTGGTGCTGGACATCCTGTTTATAAACCCAAGGTGTTCCTCGGCAAAAAGTGGCTTCCACCTGATCTTTCCTACATTGCTCAGCACGTAGGCTTACCGGGAAGAAGGAACTGCGGAGCATGCCATTTCTACGGTGGTGGTGGGGACAATGTGAAGCATGGCGACCTCTCCTCTGACCTTCTCAATCCGACGAAGGATATAGATGTTCACATGGATGCAAAGGGACTGAATTTCTCCTGTACAAAGTGCCACACCACCCATCAGCACATGGTTGCCGGCAGATACTATGAGAGATCAGCGGGAATCGAGCACAGATTGGCTCTGCCCAAGCCAACAAAGAACATGCTCGGATGCGAGAATTGTCACGGGACAAGACCCCACAAGATCAGGATTCTGAATAACCATACCACCAAGGTTGCATGCCAGACCTGCCACATTCCGTATTTTGCTAAAAAGAGAAAGACCAACCTGTGGTGGGATTGGTCCACTGCTGGGAAATTCGATGCTCAGGGGCACAAGATTCATAAGCACGATTCTGAAGGCTATCCAACTTATAAGACCGAAAAGGGAACCCTCGTGTGGGCAAGAATGGTTAAGCCCATCTACATGTGGTACAACGGTAACTTTGAGTATGGCTACATAGGAGAGAAGATCGATTCACTGTGGATCGAGGTTAATATGGGAGATTCTGTAGTTAAAGCTGTATATATAAATAAGCCCCTTGGAAGTCCAAAAGACCCCAATTCCAAGATTTATCCCTTCAAGGCACATTTCTCTAAGCAGCCTTACGATCCTGTTCAAAACATACTCGTGGTTCCTCATCTCTTTGGGCCTAAAGGGTCTGGCGCATTCTGGGCCGATTTCGACTGGAAGAAGGCTATCGAAACCGGAATGAAGTATGCCGGCCTCCCATGGAGCGGAAAGTACGGATTTATCAAAACAGTACAGTTCTATACAATCTCACACCAGGTGTCACCCAAGGAAAAGGCTCTCAAATGCGCTGACTGTCACGTAAAGAACGGACGACTTGCTTACGTGCAGGGTATTTACATGCCTGGAAGAGACAGATTCAAGCTCATCGAAATTCTCGGATGGCTTGCAGTGTTCGCAACTCTCGTAGGTGTTGTCATACATGGTGGAATTCGTCTGTTTTCCAAAAGGGGGGAATAAAAAATGAAAAAGGTCTATCTTTATAGAATTTTTGAAAGGCTCTGGCATTGTATCCAGGCAATTTCCATAATAATGCTCATTCTTACCGGATTTGAGGTGCACGGAACCTGGCACATCTTTGGATTCAGAGAGGCCCATTATCTGCACGAGATTTTCGGTTGGACACTTGTTATAAACACAATCTTTGGACTTTTCTGGTGGATCACCATAGGACAGTGGAAACAGCTATTCCGCAAGGACAGGATAGAGGAATTCAAGGCAGTAATCAGATTTTACACATACGGAATCTTTAAGGGTGAGCCTCATCCTGGTGAGAAAACACCCGAGAACAAGTACAACCCGCTCCAGAGAATTACCTATTTAGGAATAGTGTTCTTCCTTGTTCCGTATCAGGTAGTGATGGGAGTACTCTATTACTTTGCTCCTGATTTACCGAAGATCGGGCTACATTGGGGTGTAAGGACAATTGCTGCGCTTCATCTGATCGGGGCATTCCTGTTCCTTGCCTTTGTAATAGCACACATTTACCTTGCAACGACCGGCCATACGATTTTCTCTTACATAAAGGGGATAATTACTGGCTGGGAAGAAGTGGAATAGATTTTAGTGAGGGGGCGGCGCCCTTCGGGCGCCGCCCCCTTTATCCTCCTTGATTCCAACCATCCTGCTAATTTAAAATCCCATTATGCAAACGGTCTATATCCTCATCGGCCTCCCAGGCTCCGGTAAAACCACATACGCTAAGGAGCTCATAGAAAAAGACCCAGAAAACACACTCAGAATCTCCATGGACGACATCCTTCAGATGGTAAGCTTCTACAGATTTATCAGAGACAATGCCCCTTTATACCACGAATTCGAATCCTCGATTTACATAACGGCCCTCGTGCGGGGTTTTAACGTGGTCGTTGATCGTACCAATGTTGATAGGGAAACAAGAAAAAGATTCATCCTACCTGCGGTGAAAGTTCGCGAATTAGCCAACCTCATTTTCTCAGAGTGGCAGGAGGAGAGGATGAGCCTCTTTCGCGAGCCAGATGAGATAATAATCAAGAAATTATTTGAGAAACTGGAATTTGATGAGACATCTTTAGAACATGCCATCAAAGAGGAGTTTAGAAAATTCTATATTCAATCGCAGATGCCATCACTATTTGGGGAACAAAAAGATTTTTACACGCATCTGAAAAGGGTTAAGAATCTCAAGATTGTCGGCGTCTTTTTTGACCTACCGATAGAAACCTGTATCAAAAGGCGTGTTGAAGACCCGGATGTGGTAAGAAGAGGTGAGGGAATAAACTGGGAAGAGGTGATATTAAGACTCGCTGGGAAATTAGAGGAGCCAGAGATGTGTGAGGGATTCGACGAGCTCATAAGAATTAAGGAATAGGCCTCTTAAATTATTCAGATTTGGAAAATAAAGGTTGAGCCAATACATTTTATCCCAGAGACTGTTCGAGAATTTTTATAGATTTACGAGAGGAATACCCCCCACCTCATCCTCCCCCCGCATAAATTTGATTGCGGGGGGAGGCAAGGAGATGGGTTACTTCTGCCAAAATCGATCTTCCTTCCACAAATTTTATCGACAATAAGAGATCATAAAAGCAAATTTTTGGAAAATTCCAGACCTTCAAAATCTCGCATGGGGGCAATATTATTTTCAATCCTCTATGAACCTCTTGAGGAAGCTTAAAAAAGGTATATTTATCGGGATTGTGCTGTGGGTGGCAGCTGCTTTTGTTATCTTCATTTTTACATACTCAGAAGAGACGCTTCGTAGTCTAAAATCCATCCGAGTTGAGTATTTCTTTCTCACGCTCATCCTTTACATCACAAGCCTCCTCGTGGATTCGTACAAATTCAAAATGATTATAAAAGGCATGACCGGCAAGGACCTGACCCTCGGATACGTCCTGGAAGTTTTTCTTGTGGGCTTCTTTTTCTCTGCTTCCACTCCTTTTCAGGGAGGCGGATTTGCCTTCCAGATGTACCTTCTATCGAGGAAAGGGGTAAGTGCAGGAGAATCTTCGGCTGCTATCACTTTGAAGGGTATGACAAACTTTCTCTTTTTGCTCCTCCTTGCACCATTTCTTGTCTATAGTCTCGGCATCTCCTGGGCATATAAACCTCTGAAAGTTGTTATCCCTGCTGTCGCTGCCATAGTTGCCTTTATCTTCATTTTTGCCAGATGGCCGATCTTGATTAGAAAATGGAGGAAATACAGGATTGTGGCCTGGTTTTTAAAGGAACTCGAGATTTTCAACGAATCTTTCGGTTCCCTCATCAGCCTTAGAAGATGGCGAATGTTGTTGGTCATATCTGTTCTAACCATGATTTCCGTGCCACTCCATCTTTTAATGGTTCCGGCCATCTTCTACGGAATCGGTGTTAAGGTTCCCATTCTCAAAGCAATTACCCTGCACATTCTCACACAGGTTCTATTCATTTACAGCCCTACACCGGGGGCTTCAGGTGTAATGGAACTCGGAGCTGCATTTGTATTCTCAAGCATCTGTCCTAAGCCGCTTCTTGGAATTTACACTGTGATCTGGCGCTTCTTCACATACTATCTGAGTGCTTTTATCGGTGGCATTCTGGCTGTTAAAAACTTTAAATTCTTAATTGAGGAGTACGAGGAGACCCATGATAAATTTTGACCGTTATAAAATAATGAAACTCACGAAGGTGGAATCTACTAACGATGAGGTGCTGAATTTGCTACTTTCGGGGGTAAACCCACCGGTTGTGGTTACAGCAGAGGAGCAAACAGGTGGAAGAGGAAGAGCCGGACATAAATGGCTCTCAAAGCCGGGAGGTCTCTATTTTTCACTCGGCATGCGCTCTAAAGGTCTTGAAACTGATTCAAAACTCATCGTTCTTGCATCGCTACCTGTTGTTGAAACCCTCAGATATTTTGGACTGAACCCGCGGATAAAGATTCCCAATGACGTTTACATCGGGGATAAGAAAATTTCTGGAATTTTAGGTGAGAGAAAATCGGATTTTCTTATTATAGGGGTCGGAATAAATGTTAACCAGGACAGCTTCCCCGATGAGATAAAACACCTTGCAACCTCGATGTTCATTGAGACAGGTAAGGTTTTTGATAGAAACAATGTCCTTTACACATTCTTGAAGGAGTTCAACCGATTGATAGATTCACCCGACCTGGCTTATGATAGATGGGTGAAATATGTAAGTGTGATTGGTAAAAAGGCTCGCTTTACATACAAAGGGAAGTCCTTGATCTGCGAAATAAAAGCTATCGATAAGGACCTGAATCTCGAGACAGACATGGGAAAGTTTAACATCTATGAAATTTTTGGATTTGAGGAACTATGATTGCAGTTGTTGATGCCGGAAATTCCACCGTGAATGTCGGGCTTGTTGAAAATGGTAGGGTGATTTTTAAAACCTTTATTGAGACAAAAAAGGTGCACAAGGGACTTGACCTACCCCAAAAATTTCAGCCAGAAGTTGCAATTTTCTCATCTGTGGTGCCTGAAATAAATGATGTGCTCACGGATTCATTGAAAAAATGGACAGGTAAAGACCCTATACAACTTACATATAAAACCGCAACGGGTGTTAAAATTCTTTATCGGAATCCCTCAGAATTAGGTGCGGACAGGATAACCCATGCTTATTTCATTAAAAAGTTCGTAAAAGAGCCTTCGGTGGTGGTGGATATTGGAACGGCGATAACCATCGATTTCATTGGTGGGGATGGTACCTTCGCTGGGGGTGCCATTCTTGCCTCCCCTGAGACAATTTTGCATGGACTTGCTCAAAAGACCTCAAAGTTAAAGGAGATTGACCTCTCAATGTGGCCTCAAACATTCATTGGGAGAAGCACATCTGAGTGTCTTCGTATAGGACTTCTCCACGGCACCGTGGGCTCAATACTTTATATCACCGAGAGTATTGAGAATGAGGTTGAGATGGACGTTAAAAAATTCCTTACAGGGGGAGGTGGGGAACGGTTTAAGGAAAAGCTCGTGGATTTTCATTATAATCCTGACCTGAACCTTTTGGGGCTTGCTGCTGCCCTTGAGGAAATCCAGAAAACGGAGAGGAAATTATGAAAGACCTTGATATGCCACCAAATGCAATAAAAATACTTGATAAAGGCTTTGTCGCTCTTCTTGATCACATGGGGGATGACACAACTATTGTCAACGCTGCTCGTGTGAGCTTTGGCAAAAGGGTGGATAAGATGTCGGAAAAGGATGAGAAGCTTATTCGGTACCTTTTGAAAAACCGGCACACCTCCCCATTCGAGCACGTTCAATTCCAGTTTCACATAAAATGTCCTCTATTTGTCCGCAGCCAGTGGCACCGGCACAGGACTTGGAGTTACAACGAAATTAGCTCCCGATACACCGAAGTAAAGGAAGAATTCTACGTCCCTGCTATGTTTAGAAAACAATCCCCATCCAACAAGCAGGCCTCTATTGAGGAGCCGGCTGATGAGTATTGCTTTAATGTCTATGAAGGTAAGGAAACTCCCACGGTTGAGGCCTATATCGAGTCGTGCAAACTGTCTGTGAAGCAGTACAGGGAGCTCCTCAAAGCCGGGGTCGCAAGGGAGCTTGCAAGGGCAGTCCTGCCGCAGGCCATGTACACTCAATTTTACGGCACGGTTGACCTCCACAACCTGCTCCATTTTATCGAGCTCAGAATACATCCCCACGCACAGTGGGAAATTCAGCAGTATGCAAAGGCCCTTTTAGAGCTCATAACCCCTATTGTTCCGGTTACCGTTAAAATCTGGAAAGAGCTTAAAGGGATGGATTAAAAATGAAGAAATTGTTACTCTACCTTGCATTTACACTGCCATTGCTGGCAGGAAGTAAAATCACGGTCAAGGTTGATTCACTCACATACGTTGTGGCACTCGACACGATGAAAACAACCCCAAACGGAATGGTCCCTGTTATCTCAATCGTAAAGGCTTTAAACCTTCCAGACAGTACCAGATACAGATTTGTGGGAGATGATGGATATCACCCGGAGAAAGATATTCCGTATAGCAAACTCAAATACGGTTTTATCAATCCAGAGACCAGAAATTTGAAATGGACTTCAGAAGCTGATCTCACAAAGTGCTACAACGTGAAGAAAGTAAAAATAATTCAGGTGGTAAGATATCCAAATAAAAACAACACACAGAAATTCCATCGAGAATGACCATTAAAAAAGTAATCAAGCAAGTCAACTTGTTGATTGCAAAAGTACACTTTCCTGACTGAAATCATATAGAAACATTCAAGATCCTCCACTTTTTGATCCCGTTTTTTGTTTGATATGCAAGTGTGTTTGAAAAATTTCAATTTTAAGGGAAATTTAAGGGGGACATTTTCAAACGACGTTCTTTGATATGTTGAAAAACTACACTTTTGTTACTATAATATGTAAAAATGTGAGAAAAATACACATTGAGGTGATATAAAATGAACAGAAAATTTAAAGGACTTGCAGACGTAAGGAAAAGGAAAGGTTATACTCAGGAACAGGTGGCAAAATTCCTGGGTATTGATCGCAGCACCCTTTCAAGGATTGAAAAAGGGGAAGTAAAAAGAATTCCTTTGTCCTACTTGTTTAAACTTTCAGAGCTTTATAACACTTCTATAAAAGAGCTACTTGAAATTCTCTATCCCGAAGCTACCAGAAGTCCAAAATTTATGTTTAGAAAAAATTTGCCTTTGAGCACTGATGAGAAAGAAAAGCTGAAGGCCGTGGAAGAGATCATCAATAACTTTATTTTTCTCAAAGAAATTCTTGAAGAAGAGTGATGTTAAGAAGATACACAAAACTTGAAATTCGTGAGAAAGTTGACGATATAAAGCAAGTGTTGAAGTTGGATTCCTGCTATGGAAGCATGAAAAAGCTCAGACAAGCTCTTGAAAGTAATGACTACATTCTCCTTTTCTATCCATTTCATAGAGAATCGTTTTCAGGTGCCTCATTCCTGGCAAATTCATTGAAAGTGATAGTTATAAACTCTTCCCAATCTCTTGGACGTCAACATTACACTTTAGCTCACGAACTCGGACACATTGTACTTGGACACGGAGATACGAGTGATGAGATTAATATAGATATTTCCAGCTCCAGAGAAAAGGAGGCAGATAGATTCGCTGCTGAATTCTTGCTACCAGAGAGCTGCATCCGTCCATATTTGGTTAAGTTTCAACACAACTTTTTCAATGCTGTAATGCTTATCTATAAAATTTCACAGAATTTTGAAGTTAGTTTCGAATTTGCACATTACCGAGTAAAAGAATACATCAAGTTTAAAGACACTGAAGAACTTTCCATAAGAAACATAAAAGTGACGAAATTGGCCGAGTTGCTCAATGGCAATCTCGATATCTACAGGCCTACCGGGGAAAAGTATCTGAGTAGGGAATTATACCTTAATCTTGCCCTTGAAGCCCTGGAAAAAGAAAAAATCAGCATAGGTAGATTTTTTGAGCTTTTAAATGCACTAAAAAAATTTGACGAACATTTTGATCCTGATGAATTTTATAACCAGGTTAGAGTTAAGTAAATATACGTTTTTCTGTGACAATACCGTCCTTTCAAATTTCGCAAGTGTCCAAGAAATTGATCTTTTATGCCACATACTTTCTCATGTGGAAAATGCATATACAACGAATCTTGTAATGAATGAGTTTAACCGACGATTCTATGAAATAAGCATTCCATGTTTAGAGGTCAAGCGAGTACAATCCAAAATTGTTCAAAATTTGCAGAGAATTGAACCTTATAGGAGGCTTGGGCAAGGTGAACTATCTCTATTTGTTTTAGCTAAATCACCAGAAACCACATTTATAATTCTTACAGATGATCGAATGGCAAGAAAATTATTTGAAAAAGAGGGCTTTCAGGTTCATGTCACCGTTTTCTTGCTCGTTCTTGCTGTATGTTTCGAAATAATCCCTACAAAAATCGCATTTCAGATACTTGAGGACATGATTGACAAAGGCTACTATTTCAAATTCAAAGGAGAACAAGACGGTTTGTTAAAGAAAATTGAGGATATTTGTGGTGAAAAGTAATGTCAAATCGAAAAATATGCCTTATCGTATCGTCTTCTTTTCACACCTTATATCTGTAGGGGCATTGGAGGCAGCGGGATGCCTCTCTTTTTGCATCCTCCAGTGAAAATTCTTTATCTACAACGATAAATGAGCTCTTCCTCTTATCTGGATGCTCCTGCTCGATTTTTACAGGAGTATAAATCTCTGGCCTTTTATCGAGCTTCTTCGGCTTTACATAGTATTCAAAGCTAAAGACCCAGTTGATGAAGCTTTTAACAGGTCCATCGTATTTCCTTATTATTTTCTCGGCGAGCTTTCTTCCCCTTGCGATTGCTTCAACCACCAGAGGGGCACCTCGAATGACGTAAACATTTTCACCCCTAATATTTTCAAGGAGACGTCTCTCAGCACCCTGGCCAATTGCCACAATTACCGAGTCTCCGCGGGAAACCGGTGTTTCAACAGACTCGTCAAATTCAGGATTGAATCTGCCGCTTTCATCAAACACACTCACACACTTCTTGGTATGAACCTCTATCTTTCCGTCCTTTGAAACCAATCGTTTCACACCAAGCTCTCCGTGGAAAACAACCCCCTCCTCAAGTGCCTCCTCAATCTCCTTATCATCTGCAGGAAGTCTCTCCGGTGACTTCAGGTCTGTTTTCTCGAGAGAAACGATTGTGACCTTCTTTGCTCCAAGTCTCAGTGAAACACGCGCAGAGTCTATTGCAACATCTCCACCACCAATTACAATTACCTCATCACCGATGTCTGGCTTATCCCCCTTATTAACCCGGAAAAGAAAATCGAGGCTCGTATAAACCCTCTCGAGGTCTTCCCCCTCAACACCGAGTCTTCTTGCCGCATAATCACCGATAGACACGATAACGACATCGTACTCTTTAGAAAGCTCATCCACAGTGTAATCCCGACCTAATTCAACGCCCGTTTTAAACTCGATTCCCTCGTCGATCAACCTCTGTACTTCTTTCTTAGTAATGTGTTTCGGCAGCCTGTAATCAGGGACTCCATACCTCATCATCCCACCGGGCTCAGGTTCCCTTTCATAAACTGTGACACGGAACCCTGCCTGTCTCAGATAATGGGCAGCCGAAAGGCCTGCAGGCCCGCCCCCGACGACCGCAACTCCTACATTTCTTTCATTCTTCGGGGGCTTAAATTCGAGCTTTCCATATGTAGATGCAGCCCGCTTGAGATGCTTGATATGGACAGGCTCGTCATATCGCCTCCTCGAACACGCCTTCTCGCAGGGGGCGGGGCAAAGGTATCCAAGAACTCCGGGGAAAGGTGCCTTCTTAGCGATTAATTCGAGGGCATCGTCAAACCTGCCCTCCCGGATAAGCTGGATATAGCCAGCCACATCAATATCAGCGGGACATGCCCGCCTGCAGGGAGGCTTTTGATAAATGGGCCCCTTATAAGCATCAAGGAGATTGAGAAACCAGATAGTGAGGTACCCGATAACAACAGAAATAAATGCGGGGCTCATGCCCTTGTAAACTTTGGTGAAAAAGTAAATGCTCGGGTATGTAATGGCTATAAAAAACAATCCGGACCCGATTCTGCCCCGGTATAGCTGGCCAAATCCGGGCAGAAAAAATGAAATCCAGAAAGCTATCTTTCTCTTCTTTTCCTCTCTTTTAAGCTCCATTTTAGAAGACAACTGTCGCCTTGAGCATCACTCCGCTAAATTCAGGCTCATACCTGCAGATTCCACCTGAACACACAAAATCTCCTCTCATCGAACCCACAATGAGATCGAGGCTTAAATTATTGAATATCTGCCCCTTAAACTCAACGTTTGACCACCTGTTACGCAGATCCCCCACTCTATTCTGGACAGTAAAGATGACCCCATAATTCTCTCCCAATCCGATGCTGAAAGCCACATCCCTGTCCGTGTAATGCTTCCCATCGTCTATCCTTTTCCTGTTTTTAAAAGAAATCTCGAGGCTATAAGTACCCATCTGCCAGCCATAATCAAATTCTGGCTCGATTTCCTCTCTCCTTCCAACTCCAATTGCAATCTGACCATTTGTGAGTTTTAGATAGCCTAAATCAACCTCCCCATAGTGAGTTTCATCCTGAAACTGATTCTGCCAGAAGACTTCATTCATATCACTCTTCTTGCCGTAATAACCCGTCGAGTACAGCCGGGAAAGCGAGAGATTGGCTGTGTAGAAGTCCGAAGGGGCAAAGTTTAAAGTTAGCGCCGCTGCCCTTTCGTCCATTGCCTCATTCAGGTAAATCCCGGATTTATTCAATGTCGGGGGAATGCCATAATCTTTCCCGAAGAGCCAGTAATCACGAAATTCCGCCACAGCTCCAAAATTCTCTCGGGAATAGGAAATAGACAAATAATCCGCGAAGCCCTGCTTTTCCATCTGGAGGATTTTATTAAAACCAGACCTCATTCCAAATTCAAAATACATGGCAAGGGAGCCTTTCCCGAGGATGGTTCTCAGTGAATAATAGTCAGTCTTCGTGTTATCTTTCGCTCTTGCCTCAAGTACGCTTCCTCCTACTTTCACGCCCTTCATGAAGTTAAAAAGTGCATCTGAGCCGAAGAGGAGGCTTGTGGAATCTGGCTGAAGCTGATGGTCAATATAAACCTTTGAAATTCCGCCAAATGCTTTGACTATGCCAGCAGGGCCAGCTACCTCCATGTAAAGACCGTTTATGAACCTGTCCATCTTCAGGACTTCATCCTTTGCCGCATAGAGGATTAATCCGCGTCCGAAGGTAATATAAGAAGAGCCGACTCTAAGCAATACGTGCTGATTGTGGGTTTCGGCATATCCTTTGAGAACACCAAGTCTTTCCTGAAAAGCCATGGTGGTCTCCGGGTGGAAATAGGAATAGTTGAGTCCAAGTGAAAAATTTCCCTGCCAGGCACCGATATCAGTTTCCTCGATAATTCTGACGCCATCTGATTTATAAAACCTCGTCTCGATTCCACTGGAAAGCGATAAATTTAAGCTCATCAGCACAATTACGAAAATATTCATTTTCCTGCCTCCACTGTTAATCTGAAGGAGTCTCTTACCGTGGAATCCGTAAGGGACCAGACCTTGATCCAGACTAATCCCGATGGGGCTGTAGAGTCGGAATGGTAAAATTCTACCTGATAAGTGCTATCAATCTCGCCTGCTGCAACTGTGTCTATGGTGTGAAGGAATGGCAGGCAATAATTGCCGCACAGACTCACAAGCCAGATTGAATCGAGAGAATCCCGGTCAACACTGAGGTAAAAAGTATCGTCAACAGATTGGTTGTTACGAATGTATATCCTCGTTGCCACCTGGAGTTCTTGAGGGACAGAGAGGACCGAATCAGCTGTATAAACATCCACAGGTTGCACAGCTGACGAGGCAAGGTCATCGAGGGCTATCTTTGCAACATCAACGACTTCCTTTGTATTATTATCCTGGAGAAAAACCACGAAATCGACACTGTCTGGATTTATGGCATGGGGAATTTCGAATGCAAAAGCGGATGAATCTCCACTCATCCCTTCAGCACCACCTACCATATCACGGAGGAGATAGTTGTAAAGCGTATCACCGTTGGGAGCCTGATAATGAATCCCTGATTCAACCATAGCCACCCTGATTTTTGCTCCATCAAAGGTGGTATCAACACTAACATAAAGAGTTCCAGACCGAGTAGCAGTGTTATAGACCCCACTCAGGTTAAGAACTTTTCTGTAATCCCTGTTATGCAATTCCTGAATCTTTGCTCCCCACGAAGGTGCTCCTGAGGTTCCTGTGTAGCTTGCCACTCCGTTGAACACGAGATATGGAGTACCTGGATTGGTGGAACCGTAATAGTAAACTATTCTCGCATTGATATCCTCAGAATCTGCGAGATAGAAGGGGTCGTTGGGATCAGGAACTCCTATGTGATAGTTGATAAGGTAGAGGTTGGAATCAGCCTGCATGAGGGAATCTATAATTTCTTCAGCTTCGGGACAGTGGACGCAGGCATCGTTGGAGAAGAGTTCGATGAGAACAGGGGCGGAGCCGCCTGTTTGCGGAGCAAACAGGCGGCTCCGCTTTATACATCCTCCCATTAAAATTACTATCAATAGCACAAACGATAATCTTCTCATTTCACTATCACAAACCTGTAACTTTTATCTCCTGACCTCAAGAAGTAAACACCAACACCGAGATCACTCAGCCTTATCTCAAGTCTATTGCTACCAGCCCTAACAGTTCTCTCAAAGGATTTCCTCAACCTCCCTGACGCATCAAAGATGGCAAAATTCATCCTTCCGTTAATGGGTGAGTAAACGTTCATTTTTAGAACGTTTGAAACTATTCCATTTAACTCAATTTTACCCTGGATGCGTGGCGAAATTCTCTCCTGAACATCCGTATATGGACCCACAAGTACATCATCAATGTACCAGCCCTCACGATTGACACTCGAATCTGTTACAAGCCTGAACCTGAATTTGGTAACCATACCAGCTATGTCGTTGAGATTTATATTTTCAGCTCCCCACAGATGGAACCCAGAAAAACTCTCAAGACTAACCCATTTATTACCCTCGAAAATCTCAACAAATCCGTTGTCTCCACTTCCAAGCTGATAGTAGTGGAAAAACAGAAAAAATCCGTGTGAAGGGACAACAATCCATGGGGACTCGAGATAAGAATCAGTGTTTCCTGGATACGTATGAGTAGAATCGTCACTCGAATACCAGCTGTGACGGGGGCTGTGACTTTTACGAGTTGTTATATGCCAGCAATCATTGGTTCCTCCGTGTGTCCACTCACCCACACCGTTTTCCACATTGTCAAAGAATCCGGGATGGTTTGTGACCTTAAAAGGTATGGAATCAACAAATGTATCCTGGTTTGCGGTCATAGAGAGATGTAACCATGTCATATAATTGTCCGGTGTATTGGGTGACACCTGAATGGTGAAGGGTGTTGGGCACTCGCCCTGTGAAAAGACAGGAAGCGTATCAAGAGTGGTGTTTGCTGAAGTGATAGTCAGGTAGGGATCACTTGTCGAGAGAGTCGCCGAAATTCCGGTTAAAGTCACTTTCCCGGTATTCTGAAGTGTCACATACATGTCAACTGTCTCACCAGGCTGTGCTACATTATTGTTGTTACCACCCGTCTGATCAGATAGACGATATTTGAGATATTGAAGGCCCACCCCCGGAAATAGCCATTGAGTTTCTGCCTGATAAACGCTTTTCGTTGCATAATTCTGGACAAACACCACAACCTGACAGTTGTTTTCATTCCAGCGGGGGTCAATGGTAAATTCAGCAGTATCATAAATTGTCTGATTTGGGGGCACATCTATCGCTTTACCGGTAGCATTAGGGATCATATCTCTCATTACCTGATTATGAATGTCCTCACCATTAGGAGCCTGGTAATAGAGATTAGACTCGGTGATAACATAGAATAGACGAAGATTGCTATGAGTGGAGTCTGATTCGTTAGAAATCTGAGTGTAAACAAAGCCGGTATTTTTGGTCGAATCATACTGAACCTGCATATTGATTCCTATGGACGTGGGTTTATTCAGCTCTGATTGAATATAGGTTGGCCAGGGACCAGACTGATAGCCTCCATCTACTGTCCCATCAATCCACAGATGAGGTGTGTAATCAGCCCCATAAAAGTTGATTCGTGCAGAATTCTCATCTGGATTGGCAGCATAAAACGGATCAGACCTACTTGGCCACCAAGCATGGTACCTTACGACAACAAGCTGGTCAGGAAACTGGTCTAATAAAGCGTCAAGAGCATAATTGGCACTTGCGCAGCCAGGACATGCAGTGTTCGTGATAAGCTCCCCCAGCACCTTTCTCTGAACTGCCCAAATACTTGCGGGGAGCAACATGATGAGCATGATTACGACAATCTTTTTCATAAGCTACTTGCCTCCTTTAAATTTAACACCACATTTTTCAAGAACTTCCCTAACATCGTTCTTTTCTTTCGGCTTATAACCAACCCTGAAATATATGACTTTTCCCGTTGTATCCACAACATAGAGGGTTGGTAAGGCCATAACCTTGTACATTAACTTAACCTTTTTCTGCGAATCGAGGAGTACAGGAAATTTCCAGCCCCGGGATTTTACCATGCTCTTAACGCGTGATATCTTGGATGGATTGTCCTCGTTGATAGAAATTAGATAGAAAAGTGTATCGGGTGAGGAGAGCCACAATTCCTGCAGTTCTTTTAGCGCGCGTCCACAAGACCTGCACCAGGTAGCCCAAAAATCTATGACAACTGGCTTAGTTTTATATAGTTTACTCAAGGTATAGGTTTTGCCCTGAAGACTTTTTAGGGTAAAATCAGGCGCTGCCTGCTCTGCATATAGACCTGTTACAAGCAAAGCAAAAATTAAGTACTTCATCATTGCCTCCACTGATAGAATACGCCCATTCTAATAAAAATACAGTGTTTTTTCAAGAAGCAATCAGGTCCGCCGGTGGAACTTCCCAAAACGAATGGAGATTTTTTCCATCTTCTCAGATTTGACAGTAAGAGAAAGTTGCGAGAAAATATTTCAAAAACAAAGGAGATGTGAAAGTGGCGAGACTGTTCGAATATCAGGGAAAAGAGATTTTAAGACAGGTAGGAATCAAAACTCCGAGAGGCAAGGTTGTAAAAACACCGGAAGAAGCTCTTGATGCTTTCGAGGAAATCGGTGGTCCTGTGGTAATTAAGATTCAGGTATGGACCACAGGTAGAGCGGGAATCGGCGGAGTGAGATTTGCAGATACAGCAGAAGAAGTTAAATCTATTGCCGGAGAGTTGCTGGGTCTCAAAGTTGGAGAGTTTGAAGTCAATGAGCTGCTTGTTGAGGAAAAACTGGATATCGAGAGGGAATTTTTCGCCGGGATTGTTATTAATGACGCAGATAAGTCACCGGTGGTGATCTTTAGCTCCGTTGGAGGCACCGGCATTGAAGAAATAGCCCGTGAACATCCAGATAAGGTAGCAAGCCACACAGTTGATGTGGTAAGAGGGTTTCATTCATATCATGGTAGAGAACTCGCCAAAAGGGCTGGGATCAATGGCAAACTAATCGTCAAAGTTGGAAATGTGCTGGCCAATCTTTATAGGGCCATGAAGCTTTATGATGCAAGGTCTGTGGAAATCAATCCTCTGGTATTGACAAAAGATGGAGAACTTTATGCAGCTGACTGTCATATAGTCGTGGACGATTACGCAGTTTATAGACACCCCGAATTAGGAATAGAGATTGCGAGAGAATTTTCACGCCCGGCAACTGAACTTGAGAAAATTGCGTATAAGGTAGAAAAGGATGACTACAGGGGCACTTTCTATTTCTTCCAGATGGTTAAGGACGTTCCACCTGATGGAAAGCACATAGGCTTTCACGGTGCCGGAGGTGGTGGCTCTATGATGTCCATGGATGCTGTCTTAAAGGCAGGTTTCAAACCTGCAAATTTCACCGATACCAGTGGAAATCCACCTGCATCAAAGGTTTACAGGGCAGCAATGATTATTCTCTCCCAGCCCAATATAGTCGGATATTTTGCCTCAGGTTCAGGAGTTGCTTCACAGGAGCAGGTCAACTCAGCTCGTGGTTTTGTAAAAGCATTCCTTGAAGATGATCTGGATATCCCGGCTGTCCTGAGACTCGGGGGAAACCTCGAAGAGAAGGCCATAGAGATACTTGAAACGTATTTAGAAGACCTGCCTGTTAAAGTTGAAGGATATGGTAAAGACGATTCCGCAGATTTTTGTGCAGAACGGCTTAAGGCACTTGTCAAAGAAAATGGGAGGAAGTTACATCAAGTAAGGCCGTTAAAAGAATTTGTTCCACCTGAGAACTCATACAAGATAGAGACACTGACGGGAAGTATTTACATTGACCACGAAGCATGTAACAAATGTGAATCCAAGGCATGTATTCCTGCCTGTCCCAAAGATGTACTCAAACTGGAAAATGGTGTTCCCGTACTAAACCTCGATCCTGAGGAGGTAAAGAAGGGTAAATGCACAGAATGTCTTGCCTGCGAAATAGCCTGTAAATTTGAAGGAAAAGGTGCTCTTTACATCCATTTACCAATTCCGGGGTTAAAAGAATACAGGGAGAAAATCTCGAGGGAATCTTAACCTTTTCTCTGGAATAATTTACGAAGGCTCCAGCGACTGTGCCCGTTGGTCCGGTGGTAATACGAATAGTAGTATCTTTTATACTCCCTGTAGCGGTAACCTGAGGCATTAATTGAGAAGAAGTTTAAAACTATTCCAAGGACCTTTGCATCAACTCTTTCAAATAATTCGATAGACCTTTTAAGCATTTTTGTGCTTGTCCATCTGTGTCTTGCCACAAGGATCACGCCATCCACAAGGGTACTGAGCTCTATTGAATCCGTAACGGGCATAAGTGGGGCACTGTCTATCACCACATACTCATACCTCCCCCTCATCTCCTCTATCACCCTCCTCATCCTCACACTTCCCAATAACTCCGATGGATTCGGCGGTATATGCCCACTCACCAAAACATCCAACCCCTCCACCTCACTCCCCCTTATCA
>WFZT01000247.1 GCA_015489415.1 Caldifarciminota bacterium
CTCCGCGCGGGAGCCCCAATAAAAATTTTCAGCTCCTCCTTCTCTTCTCCATCTTGAGCTTCCTGATATCCGCTCTCGATAACTTAACCATTTCACCTGGTTTTAAATTTGGTGGAAGTATGTAATTTCCAATGCGAATTCTCTTTAATTTTTTCACCTCGAATCCCAGTTTCTTGAAAATTCTTCTGATTTCGCGCTTCTTACCTTCCCTCAGTACGATTTTGAAGACTCCACTCGTTCCTGTGGAGTGAAGAAGTTGAACCTTGTGGGGTTTCAAAAAAGCATGATCCACATAAACTCCCTTACTCAAACGTTTGATAACGTCACGATTTATCTTTCCCCCTTCCACACTCACAATATACTCCTTCTCTATCTGATACCTCGGGTGTGTAAGAATGTTCGCCAGTTTTCCATTATTTGTAAGAATCATCAAACCTTCTGAATCCCGGTCAAGTCTCCCAACCGGGAATACCCTTTTGCTGATATCTTTCACATAGTCGGCTATGGTTTTCTCAGCATGCTTATCATACAAGGTGCTTGAAACACCCGCAGGCTTATAAAAGGCAAAAGTTGTGTCGCTATGGTCCTCAAGTTTTATCTGCTTTTTACCAATATAGACAGTGTCCCTTTCAGGGTCTACCTCAAACCAGGGCTCTCGAACAACCTTTCCGTTTACCCTGACACGTCCATCTATAATAGCCCTGTCACAGAATCTCCTGGAGCCGACTCCTGCCTTTTGTAGAAAAGTTCTAAGCTTCATAGGCGTAAAGTATAACCTCATTCCGGGGATTTTTCCGTTGGCTTCGTGGGGAGAAAGTGGACCCGGTGGGACTTGAACCCACGACCTGGTGACTGCCAGTCACCCGCGCTCCCACTGCGCCACGGGCCCACGAAATGGGCCGTGCAGGACTCGAACCTGCGACCCCCTGATTAAAAATCAGGTGCTCTACCACCTGAGCTAACGGCCCTGCAGGTGCATATTCTAATGTCTCACCTACCTCTTTTCAATAGATTGGGGAACGTGTTCGAAAAATTTCAATTTATCCGAAATTTTAAGAGGAATTCCCCCCACCTCTATCCTCTCCCCACACACGAAGTGCGTGGGGAGAGGATAGGAGAGAGGAAGCATTTTCAAACTTTTTCATAGACTAAAAGTGGAGAAAGTAACACCCCCCTTGATAAATAATTTTCTGCTCTATTCTTTTCCGAAACTTTTACACAAGGTGGCCTGCTCATGCATGGATGATTCTTTCACTTGGAAGTCACCGATTTGTCGCATTTTATGCTATAAAGACACCTATGTAATAGAACTTCTTTAGAATACAGGCGTGTTGGAATTGTTTGTGAGGCCCGCGCACGAAGTGCGCGGGCCTCACAAATTAAGAAATTTCCCCTTAAAATCAACCAATTTGAAATTTTTCAACCAGGCTCTCAAAATATTGACAGTTGGTCATAATATGGTCTAAGATGAGGTTTGTTTAACCAAAAAGGAGGTCTGTCATGGAGGATAAAAAAATAACAAGAAGGGAGTTCCTCAAAAAAGGAGCAGTCATAGGAGGGACCGCGGTTGTGGGGTCAACCTTTAGCTTCGGTATCCTTTCTGCAAAAAGTCCTAAAATCACACTGACCTTCTCAACCATGTTCCCTACCTCATACTTCTGGACTCCTGTGGCACAGAAATGGACAAAGTATGTTGAAGAGAAATCCAACGGTGAGGTTAAATTTAATTTCTTCCACAGTGGCCAGCTCTTTAAGGCAAAGGCCGAGCTCCCGGCGCTTCAGAGGGGCGAGATTGATGTCTCGATTCCAAATGCAAACTACCAGTCAGGAACAATTCCTGGCTCTGATGTGGGAGCACTACCATTCCTCCTGAGAGACGAAGACGATGCATGGCATGTTATTCAGGAAGGGCTCTGGGATATAGGTCTGAAGCAGAAATGGCTTGAAAAGGGCATCAGAGTTCTCGCCGAGACACCGGGTGGAATGTACCAGTTTGGTAATCTCCGCCATGAGATTAAGGGTCCAGACGATGTAAAAGGTCTCATCTGGGCAGTCTCAAGTAAGGCCCACGCCAAGGCAATTGAAGTCCTCGGTGGTTCACCCACCTTCATGTCCTCTGGAAGACTTTACACCGCATTCCAGAGAAAAACCATTGATGGATGCCTGAGACCTTACCTTACGTACACCGGTAGAAAACTATACGAAGTTATGAAGTACCTCACCGTGGCAAACGTTGGAAACTACACCATCCTTCTTGCCTTCAACAACAAGAGATTTAAATCCCTGCCAAAAGATATACAGAACCTGCTCCAGTCATCGGCCCACAAGTGGGCAGAATGGTCATTTGCAGGCGTCAAAGACACAAAGGCAAAGGCTCTGAAGATATTCAAAGAGCACGGAATGAAAGTTCATATCCTCGACGACGCCGCGTTCAATGAGTTCAAGAGCAGACTGACCTCAGTGTATGACTGGTGGATCAAGCAGGTTCCAGACGGAAAGAAATACATCGACTTCATAGAGGCACATCACCTGAAAAGATAAAGCAGTAAGCGGATTATAGCTTAGAACCTGTGTCACTATGAAAAAGATAGTGAGGATTATTGACCAGATTAACGAGTACATGGGGATTATTACGGGACTCACTATTTTTATTCTCCTTGTACTCGCAACGTGGGGGGTCTTCTCAAGGTACGTCTTGAGAAGACCCAGCCATATCGCTCTCGAGATCAGCGGATATCTCATGGTTGCTATTACCTTCTTTGGCTCGGGCTACATCCTTCTAAAAAGTAAACACGTGAACGTACAGGTTCTCACATCCAGAATCAGAGGGAAATTTAAAAAAATCCATGATTTATCAGTTAACATTCTCTTGTTCTTGTTTGTCCTGCTCGTTATTTACGAAGGTTTTGGTTTCACTATTCTTGCTTACAAAGAACACTACCGTTCAACAAGCCTGCTTAATTTCCCCATGTGGATTGTCTATCTCTCCATTCCAATCGGAATGATATTTCTTCTATTACAGATCATCAGGAACATAATTGTGCTCCTTTCAGGAGAAGAATCATGAGTGCTGTAACAGTTTCCGTCATTGTACTTATCGTTTTCCTTGCAGTGCTGTTTTATGGAGTGCCCGTTTTTGCCTCTCTCGGAATTGCCAGTGTAGTGGGGATTTTGATAATGAATGGTGTCGGTGGGCTCAGCGTGATTCCGGAGATATTCTATGAGAAAATGGATAACTTCGTGCTTATTGCGATTCCGCTATATATTTTGATGGGGGAGATTCTATTTCACACTGGAATTGGTGCTGACCTTTACCAGATGGCGGCTCGATGGACCAACTGGCTGCCAGGTGGACTCGCAATGGGAACGGTGGTCGCAAGTGCCGTTTTCGGAGCTATGTGTGGTGTAAGCGTGGCTGGAGCTGCTACCATCGGAGCCTTCGCCATACCGGAAATGCTCAAGAGGGGGTATGACCGCTCCCTTGCCTCAGGCTCTGTTGCCGCTGCCGGCGCCCTGGCCCTGCTCATCCCTCCAAGTATCGGATTTATCATTTATGGCGCAATTGCTGATGAATCAGTAGGACGCCTGTTTATCAGCGGAATAGTGCCCGGCATAATCCTTGCCATCTTCATGATGATTTACATTTACGTGTATGTCTCATTGCATCCTGAAAAAGCTCCTCCTCCAAAGGAGAAAATCACCTGGAAGATGAGATTCGAGAGTCTGCTCAGGTCGTGGACGGCCCTTTTCCTCATTATTCTGGTGCTCGGAAGTATCTATACGGGTATTGCTACGCCCACCGAATCTGCCGCCATCGGTGCAGTGGGAGCTTATTTCCTTGCTATCTTTGTGTACAGGTCAATGAACTGGAAGATATTCATGGAAATCCTGCTTTCCACCATGAAAACTACGGGAATGATTCTTTTAATTTTCGTAAACGCAATGCTCTTTGGATACGTTATTACACGCCTACAGCTCCCACAGCAACTCGCCATGTATGTGGCCAATGCCCACATGTCCAAGTATCTGGTACTGGCATTGATCGTGCTACTACTGATCTTTCTTGGCATGTTCATTGATGGAACATCTGTGATTCTTATCTCGACGCCAATTCTGCTGCCTACCATTCTGCTCATGGGCTACGACAAAATCTGGTTTGGTGTGATAATGATGATAACCATTGAGATGGCAGTGATTACACCGCCTGTGGGTTTAAACCTTTACGTGATCAAGAGTATTGCGCCGGAGGAAGTTACGCTCAAAGACATAATCACCGGGGCACTCCCCTTTGTATTGGTGGAAATTGCCTCGCTGATTGTATTTGTTATTTTCCCAAAACTTGCTCTATGGTTGCCGAGTAAGATGTAGGTGGTTGGATGGGGTTAAAAATCAGCGCCTACTTCGGAGACAAATTGTAGCCAGAAATTGCGGTATTCTTCTGGAATGGTAACTACACGATTGTCCCTATCTACTGAGACGTGAATGGATTTACCGCGTGATAGAAGCTTTCCGTCCGAGGCTATCAAAACTTCGTAGTAAAAGATCACCTTCCGGGTCTTCACTTCCACAAGTCTTGTTCTAACAATCACTTCCTCGTCATAAACAGCCGGATGTTTGTACTGTGCACGAACTTCAACAACGCTGAAAAAGTAGCCACTCTCTTCAATCTTGCTGTAAGGCATGCCAATCTTTCTTAAAAATTCAGATCTCCCTTCCTCAAACCAGACAATGTAAGAGGAATGATGGACAATCCTCATGGCATCTGTTTCGGCATATCTCACCCTGAATTTTGCATCAACGTAAAAATCTTTCATGCCCAAAGTTTAATTTTAACCCCAGGGACTTGCAAATGATGGGATTGGCCTGGTCGAGCATTGTATAAAGCGGAGGGGGGCCCGCGCACGAAGTGCGCGGGCCCCCCACACAAAAACACTTGTGTTAATAACCGGGGTCATGTATTATTCTCTAACTTATTCGGGAGTGAGCCAATGGCAAAAAACGGAAAGAAAAAGCTTTTAATCGTTGAATCGCCCACAAAGGCAAAAACTTTAAGCAAATATCTTGGCAGAAATTTTTCAGTAATTGCATCCAAAGGGCATATTCGCGATCTGCCGCCTAACCGCTTTGGAGTAAAAATTGACGAGGAAGGGTTCAAGCCCTCATACGTCATAATGAAAGAAAAGCGGGACGTGGTCAAAGAAATCAAGGAAGCCGCGAAAAAAGCCTCTGAAATCTACATTGGAAGTGACCCTGACCGCGAAGGGGAGGCCATCGCCTATCACATTTCCCACATTATAAAAAGAATAAAGAAGCCAGAGGAAATTAAACGGGTTTTATTTTTTGAGATTACAAAGGATGCCGTAAAGGACGCCATCAAGCGCCCCGGAACTATTGACCTCAACAAATTCAACGCGCAACAGGCACGAAGAATTCTCGATAGAATTGTCGGCTACAAGGTAAGTCCATTGCTCTGGAAATCGGTCAAAAAGGGACTCTCCGCAGGCCGTGTCCAGACCGTTGCCCTTCGATTCATCGTTGAAAGAGAAAAAGAAATACGCAACTTCAAGCCTGAAATTTACTACGTCGTAAAGGCTGTTTTCGAAAAGGATGGTGTTCAATTTACCGGAACACTCATAAAAGGCCCGGATGGCAAAAGTCTTCAAAAAATTAAGGACAAGAATCAGGCTGAAGAAATTGTAAAAAAGCTCAAAGAAGGCCTCTTCACGGTAGCAGAATTCTCAAAACGCACACGCAAGCAGACACCACCCCCTCCCTACAAAACCTCCACACTACAGCAGGATGCATCTTCAAAACTTGGATACGCGCCCAGGCGGACCATGAAAATAGCTCAGGAGCTCTATGAGGGGGTTGATCTTGGTGGTGAAAGACGGGGATTGATTACTTACATGCGTACCGACTCACTCCGGATGTCTGAAAAGGCAATCGAAAAGATCAGGGAAATCATCAAGGAAAACTTTGGTGAGGAATTTCTCTCATCAAAGCCCCGTCAGTTTAAGTCAAAGGGGAGCGCTGTGCAGGGAGCACACGAGGCAATAAGGCCCACGGGATTCGATTTTCCTGAAAGTATCAGGAGCTTCTTAACCCGCGAGCAGCATTCCCTCTACAGCCTAATCTGGAAAAGGGCTGTCGCTTCACAGGCAAAAGAAGCCCAATTTGAGGTCCGGAAAGCTATTTTAGAAAACTCTGGCTACAGGTTTAAAGCAGAGGGTGAAACCCTGAAATTTGAAGGGTTTTATAAGATCACAGGGGAAAAGCCGAGAGAGGTGGAAATACCGGTGATGAAGGTTGGAGAGCAGGTCAAACTTGTGGACCTCAAGATGGAGAAAAAGCAGACCGAGCCACCGAAACGATATACAGAGGCAACGCTCATAAAAACTCTTGAGGCAAAGGAAATTGGAAGACCATCCACCTATGCGCCTACCATTTCAACACTGTTTGAGCGCGGATACATTGAAAAAGACGGTAAATTCCTCAAACCCACAGAGCTCGGGGAGCTTGTCAACGACATTCTCATCCCGAGGTTCAAGGAAATCTTTGATTACGGTTTCACTGCGAAAATGGAGGACGAGCTCGATAAGGTGGAGCTTGGAGAGCTCTCCTGGCAGGACCTTTTGCGAGAATTTTACGATCACTTTAAAAAAGAATTTGAAAAGGCACAGGAAGACATTCCTGCCATCAAAAAAGAAAATGTCGAAGTTCTCGACGAAAAATGCCCTCTATGTGGCAGACCACTTGTTATAAGATGGGGCCGGTACGGAAAATTCATCGCATGCTCAGGGTATCCTGAATGCAAATACACGAGGCCACTTGAACAGGAGATTGTAGAAGGTGAAAAATGTCCTGTATGTGGGAAGCCTATGGTTATCAGAAAAGGAAAGTATGGCAGATTCCTCGCATGTATTGATTACCCCAAATGCCCTGGTGTGAAGCCGCTTTCAACAGGTGTAAAATGCCCCGAATGCGGCGGCGATATTGTAGAAAGGGTGAACAAGCGCGGGAAGGTCTTCTACGCCTGTTCCAACTATCCCAAATGTAAATTCACTTTACCTTACAAACCTGTACCTGTGGAGTGTCCCAATTGTGGCTATCCACTTTTAATGGAGGTACATCGCGGTAAAAAATTCTACTACCAGTGCCCTAATTGTAAAAAAACCTTCTCACCGAAAGAGATTGGCCTGAAATTAGAAAAATCCAAGAAGTAACCTGCAAATTTCAAGACGAGGTGTATAAAAATCCCCCCATATTAAAATTGTTAGGGAGCAAGTTCATTCTGTATCTGAAAGAATTTAGGTTGTAGCTCAACTTTTATACCCGCAAAGCAAACGGCCTCTAAACAAAGAATTTTTAATCTTCAGTGAATCACAGGCTTCATCAGAAAGTCAAATACACCATCACAAGCGAAGCTTGTGGGGAAAACTCCATCACCCCCCAGCACTCACCCGATTTTGCCTGACGTTTTTACGCTGTCGAGGGAATTTCACCAAGCACTTCCCTCCCCCACGCTCTGCGTGGGGGAGGGAATGAAAGGGAGGGGGCTTTCCGCTTGAAAACTGTAAAGATTCATATCTAATCCATCAGGAAAAATTAAGAGATACCTAATTCTAAAAAACCCCCACTACCCCACTTTCCTCAACCTCGCTGCAAAGGAAAAATCGGAGTCGTGCAATGTTCCATCCACAAATAGGAATTTTCCCCTCGTAAATTCAGATGGGATAAAATCCGCTGCACCCTCAAGCTCAAAATCAGGATGCTTGGCGAGAAACCACTCAATTATTCCCTCATTCTCCTCCTTCGTAATTGTACACGTTGAATAAACAATTACTCCACCATCCTTAACAAGCGTTGCGGCATTTTCCATCAGTCTCTTCTGCAATTTCACAAGCTCATTTATCCTCTCCTGTGACATTCTCCACCTGAGCTCAGCATGTCTCCTCAGAGTTCCAAGACCGGAACACGGAGCATCAAGCAATATTTTGTCAAACTTTCTTTTAAAACCAATATAAGTGGAATCCCCGTTAACAACATAAATCTTTGTCCCCAGTCTACCAGAAAGCCTCTTAATCTCTTTAGCCCGCGAGAGATGAATCTCCACACTTACAGCGTTTATGGTAGGCTCAAGCTGATAGGCATAGGTAATTTTTCCACCTGGAGCCCCTGTCATGTCCAGAACCAAATCCCCCGGCTCAGGGGCAAGAAGATGGGGCACCGTCTGTGATGAGAGGTCCTGAACATAGTAGTATTCTTCAGGAATTCCAAGCAAGTGCGGGAGTTTATCCACACGATATGCAAACGGAGGAAATTCAAAGCGTTCAAATTCAGTGAGCATGCTTTCAAACTTCTCTCTTGAAGCACGCAGCGTGTTTACCCTCAGAAATGTTCGAGCTGGGAGGTTGTTATGCTCCATCACCTGGACTGCCTTATCGTCTCCAAAAATTTCCACCAATTTTTTATAAAGCCATTCCGGGTGGGAATATCTGATCCAGACCTCGTCGGGATAAATCCTCTCCCGTGCTACTCTTTTCAGCACTGCATTTACCAATCCTGCAGTTCCCCGATGGCCAAACCTTTTTGCAAGCTCAACACTCTCGTTGACCACCGCATATTCAGGCACATTCTCTAAAAAATAGAGTTGAAAAACTCCCATCCTGAGTATTGTCCTTATCCATGGGGTGAGTTTTGCAAACTTTTTCTTACCGAGGTATTTCTCAAGAACCCAATCTGTGAAAAGCTTGTACTTCACCGTTCCATTGACAAGAGCCGAAAGAAGAGGGACGCTCTCGGGCTTGACTCTAAAAGAATAATAGACAAGGAGTTTATTGGCCCATCGGCCCTCTTCGAGTACCTCTTTGAGAATCAGGACTGCATAGTATCTAACCCTGCTCTTCAATGTAAATTGCAGCCTCCAGGAGGTTTTTTGCCGTGAATTCAGCCTGCGTCTGGACATCTGTTGGGGAAATGCGTATTGCTCTCATTCCCGCGTTGAGCCCGGCAAGCACATCTGATTCCTTATCCCCTATCATGAAAGACCTGCCAAGCTCAATTGTGGGATACTTATCCACTAATCTCCTGACCATCAGTGGATTGGGTTTTCGACATCCTGTCCTCTCTAAGGGATGATCAGGGCAAAAGACCACATCCTTGATATAAATATGGTGGGATTCCAGCCTCAGAAGCAGTTCTTTTGTGATCTCACGATAACGCTCGAAGGATAGGTAACCTCGTTTGATCCCCGATTGATTGGTGACAATGAAGAGTGAAAATCCCATATCCTGGAGCTTCTCTAAACCCTCAATGGCAAGGGGCAAAAATCTAATAAATTCAGGGGAATTTATGTACCCCACATCCCGAATGATGGTTCCATCCCGATCAAGAAATGCCGCTCTCATGAAGTTCTAAAAATCTCCCGAATTCCCGAAATGCCCGCGCCCGATGGCTGATTTTGTTTTTAATCTCAATTGGTATTTCAGCAAACGTAAGACCAAGCTGCGGATACAGGAAAATCGAATCATAGCCAAAGCCTTGACTTCCCCTTTCCTCGGTTGTTATAAAGCCCTCCACCTCGCCTTCAAATGAATAAATTTCATCTTCGTTTTTAACAAAAGTGACCACAGTCACAAATCTTGCACGTCTATCAGTCACACCTTCCATCAGTTTTAAAAGTTTTTCTCGATTATCCCGGTAAGTTGCATTCTCCCCTGCAAACCTTGCAGAAAAAACTCCGGGCATCCCATGGAGGGCATCAACGACCAATCCAGTGTCATCGGCAACTGATGGAATTCCCGTTTTTTTAAAGGCATCAAGTGCCTTTTCCCGCGAATTCTCTATAAGGGTCAATCCTTTTTCATCAGCACCGGGAATTTCTGGAAAATCGAGGAGGGATAAAAATTCTATACTATAGCCCTCAAGGAGTTCTGAGATTTCCCTGAACTTATCCGGGTTTTTGGTGGCAATCAGGATTCTGGTCAACTTCCCTTGATCTCAGTCTCCACTACGAAGGCATCTGGGTAGCCGTTGGCTCTGAGATATTCTTTGTATTCCTCTGCATCCTGTCTGTTCTTGAAATCCCCCACGCGGACCTTGTAGAAAGGTGGAATATACTCGATATAGACGGGCTTGGATAGCACCTTACGAGCTTTTTTCGCAACTCTTTCAGCATTCTGCTTTTTCAATGTGGCAAAGATCTGTACTCTGTAGCCAATAATGGTCTGAACAGCCCCAGTCTGAGGCTTTTCCTTTGTAGGCGTGGCAGGAGCCGCATTTGTCTCTGGAGTTGTAGCCGATGCAACCTCTTCTGGTAAAACAACTTTCACAGTATCCTGCGTTTTCTTTGTGGTATCACCCTCAAAGACCACAATCGGGCCCTGAAATCCAGTGGTGTCCTTTTTCTCTTCATGCAGCACCCTGGTAGTTTCTACCTTTGCAGGTGCAGTCACAACCTTCGTCGTCTCCGGTGGTGGTACGGTTATCTTAGTCTCCTCTTTTACCTCTTTCCTCTTTGCACAGGATGTGAGGGCAAAGACCCCGGCGAATAGTATTATTAATACTCTTTTACTTGAGCCCATACTTTTTGCGGAATTTCTCGATTCTACCACCGGTGTCAACAAGTGTCCTCTTGTATTCACCGGTGTAGAACGGATGGCATTTTGAGCAAACTTCAACCTTTATTTCTTTTTTGGTTGAGCCTGTAACCACCACATTCCCACATGCGCATTTTATAACTGCATCTGGATAATATTTCGGATGAATTCCCTTTTTCATTTCGATCTCTCTCCTTTCGGGGAAAATTTGGGATTATTATACTCTAATAGTGTTCAAGCTTCAACTCCCTGGACATAAGCCAATCAAGTGCTTCCATGGGAGTAAATTCGTCGTGAAGGATTTTGTAAACCGCCTCTGTGATCGGCATACTGACATTATGAATTTTGGAAAGTTTATAAGCAGCCTCTGCTGTGTAAACTCCTTCTGCTACTTCTACCATCGAATCTAATATATCCTTGAGTCTCATTCCCATGCCCAACTTTTCCCCAACATATCTGTTTCTTGAAAAACCCGAAAAACACGTGGTAATCAGGTCTCCGATACCGGAAAGACCCGCAAAAGTGCGATTGTCTGCGCCAAGGGCCATGCCAAGTCTCGTTATCTCTGCAATTCCTCTTGTTATCAAGGCCCCTTTGGCATTTGCACCGAGCTTGAGACTATCAACTGCACCAGCAGCAATGGCAATCACGTTTTTAAGGGCACCACCGAGCTCAACTCCTTTAATATCAAACCACCTGTAGACCCTGAATCTGTTGGTACTGAAAAGACGCTGAATCTCCTCTGCAAATTCAATGTCTTCGGAGGCAACTACAACCGACGTGGGTAACTCTTTCAAAACCTC
>WFZT01000248.1 GCA_015489415.1 Caldifarciminota bacterium
CGATGCGGGTAGTTTCCACGCAATGAAGAGAATTATACTTCTTGGAAAGTAAATGAATTTTAGGCTGAGGGCGGCGCCCTTCGGGCGCCGCCCTCAGCACCCTCTCCATAAATTTAATTTCCTCATTTCCGTGACTATCTCCTGATCCCTGCCTATTGTGCAGATTCCTTTTCACAATTTTCTAAACGAGAGCCTCGCGCAGCAAAAATATATGATCGGACTTTCCATGGAAATCTTTTGATTGAAATCCCTCAAACAGTCTTTGCTCAAGATTTCTAACCCCTCCACAGACTTTAATCACCCTGATATACCTGACTAAATTAATCAACTATTTTCTTTTCCGGTAAACAACATTAAAATTTAGGAAAAACGGAGGACATTTCGGATGTGCAAGAATGAAGAAATTCTTAGAAAGAGGGTTGAGAGATTTCAGGAACTTTTAAGAGAAAATGACATAGAAGTTGCTGTTATCAGAACAGTCTCGAGTTTCGTTTACTTCACAGGAGTAAAATGGCTCAGGCCTGCGCTTATGATTCCACAGGATGGTGAACCCTGGGTGATGGTTTTCAAAAACGAGAGAGAACGATTCATGGAACGCTCATGGATAAAAGATGTCAGGGAATACCAGAAAGTAGAGGAGCTTATGGCAGAAATTTCATCGTGGATAAGAAGGAACGGCTTCATGTCCGCAGGGCTTGAGATTTCAGTTGAAAGGGACAGCTACACTCTATTCCACGAACTGTTTAAAAGACTGAATATGGGAGTCGATATAGAAGATACACTACCTCTCATAATGCAGCTCAGGATGAAAAAGGAGCCATGTGAGATTGAGGCAATGAGGAAGGCCGGCCAGATTGCTATGAAGGGTATGGAGCGGGCAAGGGAGATCATTGAGCCCGGTTTGAGTGAGCTTGATATTGCAAGAGAGGTCCAGAATGTTCTCATGAAAGAGGGGAGTGAATGGCCTCTGGTTTATGTCTCAGTTGGGCCACGAATACATGCAGAGCCGTTTAAGGATATCTATGTTGAGGAAGGCAAATTTGTTACTGTGGTAATAGGAACCGACTACGATCACTATTATGCCAACATGACGAGAAGTTTCTTTATCGGCGAAATGGATGAGCTATCAAGAAAAGCAGTTGATACCATAAACAGGGCGTACGATAAGGCCGTTGAAATAACAAAGCCGGGGGTAAGATTTTCCCAGATTGAGCCGGAAATAAGGGCAATTTATGAAGAGGCAGGACTGATTGATTATTATATCAAGGGTTATACTCATGGAGTGGGCCTTTTGATTGAAGAGCCCCCTATAACCACGATAGTAACGAGGCACTGGACATGGCGACCCATTCCAAATATGACACTTGCCATGATTCACACACCTTTAATGCTCCCCAACGGAGCTGTAAAAAAGGAAGATACCGTGTTGATTAAGGAAGATGGGGTTGAACTTCTTACGCATGGCTGAAAAAGTCGATTTAGTGATGGGATCTGTCCAATAGATAAGAAAGGGGGGTGAAACAATGTTCACCCCCCTTTTCCTGTTCAATTACTATTGGATATAATATCCATATAAAACGTTTACTCTGCCTTCGTTTGATATATTTTTAACCTCCCCTATCCCATCAACAATAAAGTCGTATCGATAAGTGGTTCGAACCACATTACCATTGTAAATGATTTTTGTAGTAAACTTAATCTTGTATGCATTGTTAAAGCTTCCTGCGGGAACATTTACTGCTTCTTGACTTACAACTAATGCGCTGTCCACAACCCTGAATGGAGCACCGTTATAAATAACAGTAGTGTCATAGCTTAACCAGGATACACCAACTCGAAGCGGGAGTTTTAGGTAGTTTATCAGTATATGAGTTCTTGTTGTATCTGTACCCACGGTGGTAAGAGCTTTCAGGAAATCTCCTTCATAAAATGCTATTAGTGTATCTTCTGGATGATTTGAATAAGTAATTACATAGGCGGAATTACCATTGTAAGAAGTATGAGCAGTTACTTTTGAAGTATCTGTTGCGTTTCCACCCTCTGGCCCATATGCCCACCAGTTGCCTACTGCGAGGGGGATAACTTGAAGGTTTCCCCCGTTACCTGGAGAGGTTGGACTGGTTTTTGAACATCCCCATGCTGCAATTGAGACCATTCCAAGTACCAGTATCAGTTTTTTCATACGTAACCTCCTTTGTTTTTTTTAATTTCTTAAATAATCAAACACGAACTTTCAATATTGCGTTTTATTTAATCTCACATCTTTTGTTGAATTATTTCTGGGGCCACGCACGAAGTGCGTGGCCCCAGCCAAGGGAGGTATATCCTGGAAAGGGTTATTGTCCTTCGATTGTATTCAATTTCAACACATTGAGTGATCCGG
Organism: Caldifarciminota bacterium; assembly: GCA_015489415.1. Classification (GTDB taxonomy): domain Bacteria; phylum Hydrothermota; class Hydrothermia; order B15-G9; family WFZT01; genus WFZT01. Next base: position 2,384 of record WFZT01000248.1, read on the forward strand.
ATAAATTTAATGTAAAAGCCGCATGGGCGGGTCTTCTGCCACGTACAAAGTTCAAAATACCATTGGTTCTAACCACTGGAATACTGCCGAAGATACCGATGGAGCTAAAAGTGGAGAGTATCTCAAACGATTGCCATCTCGGGGCTGAGAAGAGGAGTTTAATCACAGATGAATTGAAATTAAATAAAACCTTTTCACACTTCCGCATCCCTGCCCCGATATATTTGAGTTTCGAAAGGGATAATGTGAGACTGATGGTATCAGCCCGTGAAGTAGAGTCATCTACGATGGTTAAAAATGAGGCTTTTGCATCTATTTTCAGGGTCTTTACAGGCAGGTTGGTGATATCAAGTAATACCTCTGCGGTTTTTGCTTTGAGGTAAATTTTTGTTAGGAGGGGCGGGAGCCCTAAAAGGGCTCCCGCCCCTCCTATCACAACTCCTCGATCTCCATGCAACTCAACCACAAGTGTGTCTCCTACCTGCTGGAACTCCGCATCCATTCTCTCTATCTCAACCCCTTTATTCGAGCGATAAACCACCAGTTTCTTTTTACCCACCACCCCTGTTACCTTTATAAACTTTGCCTGACCTAACGGATGAATTAACGAAAATATCAAAAGAAATGTCACCATAGATTCTTCCTCAATCCTGCAAATAATCTGAAATTCCTCTCTGTACCCGGGACAGTAGAAACTCCAATGTAAAACTCATCCTGCACTATTCCGATTCCAACGTCGTACTTTAGAGAGCCTGTAAGATTTGTTTTTGCGGCATCCATCCTAACGAAAAATTTTGAATCAGAAATGCTGTACGCCGCAATCAGATTCACAAGTCCCATCCATCTGTCACCTCTGATCTCATGCCATCCGAATCCGGGCATAGTGAAAGGTCCTCCCAGGGTAAAATCAAAGGGGGAGGAAAGGCTTTTATCAGAGTAGCCAGCAGCAACTTTCAATATTAAATCAATAGAGTTGAAAGAATACTTAGCCTTTGCCCTGCCAAAGACTCTCGTAAACTGATAATATGACTTCGATAGCTGCTTTTCAGCTTCAAACCGCATTTTCAGTGATTTGCTCTCAAATCCACCTTCAATACGCGTAAAATCTACATGTCCTGTTTGAATGGGTGGGTTTCCCCGGAATTTTCTACTCTTCCTGTAAAAGAGGGACCAGTCCGTGGTCTTTCTCAAATTCAACAGGTTAGATGTCTCATATCCTGCCTGAATCCAGGCTTCTCTGTAGGTAAGTCCTCCATAAACTCCAAAGCCACGGGCAAGATAGTAATTGGCAAATTCCTCATGCAGCAAAATGGCTGATAACGTATTCTCAACGCTTGAAAATTTCCATGCATCAGAAGACCTTCTTTCGCTGTATAGCCTCATATAAAGGTAGCCTGGCCCCACGATGGTTTTTAGCCCATGCATATAAAAATCAAATCTCTTTGATGAGAATCCATATCCAAGGTATCCGTAGTAAAAATCTCTCCCGTGTCTTACAGAGTTTTCAATATGGAGGCCAAATCCGTCAACCCGTGTGTACTCGAGAGGTGCCCTTTTCCAGGAGCTGAATGGTAACATATATTTGTGCGCTTCTTTTTCGAATAACTTTTTCTGTGGAGTAATAAGACCCGTGATATTTTTCGTATCTACATGGCCATAGCGGGATTCTATGACG
>WFZT01000249.1 GCA_015489415.1 Caldifarciminota bacterium
CGGGGGTAAGATTTTCCCAGATTGAGCCGGAAATAAGGGCAATTTATGAAGAGGCAGGACTGATTGATTATTATATCAAGGGTTATACTCATGGAGTGGGCCTTTTGATTGAAGAGCCCCCGATAACTACGATTGTAACGAGGCACTGGACATGGCGCCCCATTCCAAATATGACACTTGCCATGATTCACACACCCTTAATGCTCCCAAACGGAGCCGTAAAAAAGGAAGATACCGTGCTAATCAAGGAAGATGGAATCGAGCACCTTACCCATGACTGAATAACCATTAAGGAAAAGGTCAAAACCGGCCAAAAATAAAGCGAAGTGGAGTAGTACAGGCAGTTTTGCTGTTAAAAAGAGAAAAGAAATTCTTAAAGGTCTACATTGCGGTGAGGAGTTGATAGACTATTATTCTCTAAGGAGAATGCTGTAATAACCAACATTAAATAATCTGTTTCCTATCCGAAATGCTACTTATGGGAGAGATATAATTTACCGTTCATTTTCATCAGGTTTTTTATATTCCACCACCGCTATTATTTCAATTTGGTCCAGGTCGATCTCTTTGAGGGCAAGGTCTAAATTTTTGCTATCCTTCAGGTTTGAAGTTATTTCTGGGGCCACGCACGAAGTGCGTGGCCCCAGCCAAGGGAGGTATATCCTGGAAAGGGTTATTGTCCTTCGATTGTATTCAATTTCACCACATTGAGTGATCCTGATAAATTTAATGTAAAAGCCGCATGGGCAGGTTTTCCGCCACGTACAAAGTTCAAAATACCATTTGTTCTAACCACCGGGATACTGCCAAAAATACCGATGGAGCTAAAAGTGGAAACCACCTCAACTGATTGCCATTCCGGGGCCGAGAAGAGGAGTTTGATCACAGATGAATTGAAGTTAAATAAAACCTTTTTGCACTTCCGCATCCCTGCCCCGATATATTTGAGTTTCGAAAGGGATAAAGTGAGACTGATGGTATCAGCCTGTGAAGTAGAGTCATCTACAATGGTTAAAAATGAGGCTTTTGCATCTATTTTTAGGGTCTTTATGGGCAGGTTTGTGATATCAAGTAATACCTCTGCGGTTTTTGCTTTGAGGTGAATTTTTGTTAGGAGGGGCGGGAGCCCTAAAAGGGCTCCCGCCCCTCCTATCACAACCCCTCGATCTCCATGCAACTCAACCACAAGTGTGTCTCCTACCTGGTGAAACTCCGCATCCATTCTCTCTATCTCAACCCCTTTATTCGAGCGATATACCACCAGTTTCTTTTTACCCACCACTCCTGTTACCTTTATAAATTTTGCCTGACCTAACGGATGAATTAACGAAAATATCAAAAGAAATGTCACCATAGATTCTTCCTCAATCCCGCAAATAATCTGAAATTCCTCTCTGTACCCGGGACAGTAGAAACTCCAACGTAAAACTCATCCTGCACTATTCCGATTCCAACGTCGTACTTTAGAGAGCCTGTAAGATTGGTTTTGGCGGCATCCATCCTAATGAAAAATTTTGAATCGGAAATGCTGTACGCTGCAATCAGATTCACAAGTCCCATCCATCTGTCACCTCTGATCTCATGCCATCCGAATCCGGGCATGGTGAAAGGTCCTCCCAGGGTAAAATCAAAGGGCGAGGAAAGGCTTTTATCAGAGTAGCCAGCAGCAACTTTCAATATTAAATCAATGGAGTTAAAGGAATACTTTGCCTTTGCCCTGCCAAAGACTCTCGTAAACTGATCATATGACTTCGATAGCTGCTTTTCAGCTTCAAACCGCATTTTCAGTAATTTGCCCTCAAATCCACCTTCAACACGCGCAAAATCCACTCGTCCTGTTTGAATAGGCGGGTTTTCACGGAATTTTCTACTCTTCCTATAAAAGAGAGACCAGTCCGTGGTCTTTCTCAAATTCAACAGGTTAGATGTCTCATATCCTGCCTGAATCCAGGCTCCTCTATAGGCAAGTCCCCCGTAAACTCCAAAGCCACGGGCAAGATAATAATCGGCAAATTCCTCATGCAGCAAAATGGCCGATAACGTATTCTCAACACTTGAAAGTTTCCATGCATCAGGAGACCTTCTCTCGCTGTAGAGCCTCATATAGAGGTAGCTTGGCCCCACGATGGTTTTTAACCCGTGCATATAAAAGTCAAATCTCTTTGATGAGAATCCGTATCCGAGGTATCCATAGTAAAAATCTCTCCCGTGTCTTACGGAGTTTTCAATATTGAGGCCAAATCTGTCAACCCGTGTGTACTCGAGAGGTGCCCTTTTCCAGGAGCTGAATGGTAACATATATTTGTGCGCTTCTTTTTCGAATAACTTTTTCTGTGGAGTAATAAGACCCGTGATATTTTTCGTATCTACATGGCCATAGCGGGATTCTATGACG
>WFZT01000250.1 GCA_015489415.1 Caldifarciminota bacterium
ACAAAGAAGAGGGTGTCGGAATCCTTATCGTCGAGCAGAATGCTATGGCCGCTCTAAACATCGCCACTTATGGCTACATTATGGAAAATGGAAGAATTGTCATGGACGGACCTGCAGAAAAGCTCAAAGAGAACCCCGACGTAAAAGAATTCTACCTCGGCCTCACACAGGTGGGTAAGAAAAAGAGCTTCAGAGAGGTGAAACACTACAAGAGAAGAAAGAGATGGCTAACCTGATTGGGAGGTGATTGTGGACCTAAAAGCTAAACGTGAGCAAAAATTAAGGGAAATTGTCAAATTTGCGTACCAAAACTCACCCGCATTTAAAAAGCGTCTGGATGATGCGGGACTAAAGCCCGATGATATCAAAACCATCGAAGACCTTGAGAAAATTCCCTTGATCCGGAAGGATAATCTGGTGGAAATTCAAGGCCAAAATCCACCTTTTGGCGGGCTTTTAGCCGTTCCTCCACAAAATCTCAAAAGAATTTTTCAATCTCCAGGCCCCATCTACGATCCACAGGGAGAGGAAGAGGATTACTGGAACTGGAAAGAGCCGCTCCTTGCAGCTGGGTTCACACGGGATGACATTGTAATTAATACCTTTTCTTACCATCTATCACCAGCAGGTATTATGTTTGACGAGGGGCTCAGGTCCATTGGAGCCACTGTGGTTCCTACAGGCGTTGGAAATACCGAGCTACAGGTTAGAATCATAAATGACCTCGGTGTAACAGGCTTTATAGGCACTCCGAGCTTTCTCATGACACTTTTAAAAAAGTCTGAGGAGCTCGGCCTTAAATTTACGATAAATAAGGCTTTTGTTACCGCTGAACCCTTTACCCCTTCGCAGAGAATAACCTTCGAAGAACACGGGATAAAGGCATTTCAGGGCTACGGCACAGCCGATGTAGGGGCAATTGCCTTCGAATGTGAATACCATGAAGGCATGCACGTCATTGAAAATTTAATTCTTGAGATCGTTGATCCATCCACCGGGAAACAATTGCTTCCCGGAGAAGTGGGAGAGGTTATTGTTACACTATTCAATAAAACTTATCCTTTGATTCGTTTTGGTACCGGTGACCTTTCTAAACTCCTCGAGGCCCCCTGCAAGTGTGGACGGGAAACAGAAAGAATCGCTGGTTTTATGGGCAGAATTGGTGATGCCGTCAAGGTCAGAGGCATGTTCATTCATCCGGGCCAGATTGCAGGTGTATTGAAACGATATGAAATTCTTGCTGACTTTGTCGCAGAGGTCACACGTGAAGGTGAAAGAGACTTTCTGAAACTCCAGGTAGAGACAGCAAATATCGAAGAGGCTGAAAAATTGAGAGAAGAATTACTTTCAAAACTACGGGACGTTTTAAGAGTTCGTGTGGATACGCTTGAATTTGTTCCTTTGCATAGTGTAAAATCAGAAAAGAAAATAATTGACAAAAGAGAATGGAAATAAGGAGGAAATGAGATGTTTGTTAAAGATGTCATGACACCAAGTCCCATAACGGTAACCCCGGACACCCTCGTGATAGATGCCGAGAAAACCATGAGGGAAAACAAAATCCGCGCTTTACCTGTGGTGAAGGGGGACAAGCTCGTCGGGATCGTTACCATAAACACTTTGAGGGAGGCAATGCCCTCGAAGGTAACCACCTTGAGCCAGCACGAAATTCAGTATCTCTTACTCAAGCTGAAAGTTGAAGATGTGATGACCAGAAATCCCATTACGGTCAATGAAAACGCCCTGCTCGAGGAAGCTGCTATTCTGATGAACAAATACAGAATCGGGCACTTACCGGTTCTGAACGACGAAAAGAAATTAGTGGGAATAATCACGGAAACGGATATTTTCAAAACCATGATCAAGATCCTCGGACTTGAGGAAGAGGGCATCAGGTTGACCATCGAGGATGTTCCTGTGGAGGCCGGTAAGATTGCGGATATTGTCTGTACAATCTCTCAGTTCAACCCCTTGATTTTGAGTCTTACAACCTTGATGGCCCCTGACAAGAAAAAGAGAACCATTGTAATGAGGATCAAGGTTGCCAACCCGGATAGGGTATTCTCCACTTTGAGGGACAAAGGATACAAAATTTTCGTAAAATATTAGAGCAATGGCGGGAGCTTTCAAGCTCCCGCATTCTCAATTCAGCAGAATTATCTTCCTCACTGAAGTTTTATCACCTGATACTCGAATGAAATAAATCCCCGCTTTTAAACCTCTTAAGGTAATTCTCCATTTATAGTACCCAGCATTAAAGAATTTTCTGTAATTCCGTACAACTCGGCCGGTAATATCATAAACCTTCAAATTTACGACTTGTGCACCTGGAATGGACAAACTCAATTCTGCTATTCCGAAAGATGGATTGGGGTAAACAGAAAGTAATCTGAATCTCCGGGGAAATGGTATCCGATTGCTGGAAATTGAAACCCTTATTTCATTAGAATAGTCACTTTCATTTCCTGAATAGTCGTAGGATGTTACAGCAAAATAATAAACGTCGGTCGGGTCAAGACCCGGAAATCTATAAACCGTATCCGTACATTCAATAGGTGAGGCTGGAAATCCTGCAAATTGTCCACTGTATGGTGGGCCTGAAGAATCAACATCATAATAAACTCTGTAGCCTGCAACATCACGTTCATTCACCATCTCCCAGCTGAGCACAAGTGTTGTATCATCCCATATAGCAGACATATTAGATGGTGGTGGTGGAGAAATCGAATCAACGAAGATTATCGCCGTATCTCCGCTGGAGTGGCCATAGATACTGGAAACACGCACTATCGCCCGTGCTCCAAGTGAAGGTGCAAGTATGTCAAAGGATATCACCCCATTTGTTGGGAAAATCTGTACTCCGGCAATCAGGGTATCAGCATCCTGATTAAGTATGAAACCGGCAGATGTGCTTACTGTAAAGAGAGAGGAAGCCAAACTACCGTCGTTATTTCTAATAGTGTCTGTAGTGAAATGGACTATTGTGTTTGAGTCTGCCGGGGCATTAATTCTGTCAGGATAAATTTGGAATCCCATGTCCGGGAATGAGGGGGCAAGGGTAAAGGTTCCAAGTTCAGATATCCCAGCAATTACTCTGTTATCTGATGTATCAATTACTCCACCTATACACCTCCACTTCAATGAATCTTCGTCCCACATATACATTTTCAGGTCAGATTCATCAAAACCGCTGACCTCTGAATCAGCATAGGCTATTTCAAAAGTAGAGGGTGCATTTAACCTTCTCCCATGGGGGACAAGTCTGAAAAAACCGCCTATTCCATAGTCAAATCCTGTACTCTTCCTTGCTTC
>WFZT01000251.1 GCA_015489415.1 Caldifarciminota bacterium
GGATGCGGGTGAAACCAGTATGTGCCGGCCCTGTTATTGATCTCGAATTCATAGACGTATTTTTCACCCTTATTTATGACAAAACGTGGGTGACCGTCGTCCTTTTCGGGAACGTGAAGACCGTGCCAGTGAACTATGGTTTTATCAGGAATATCGTTGTGGAAAATAACCCTCACCTTCTGCCCCCTTCCCAATCTCAAGATAGGACCAAGATAGGTATCAGAGAGGTTTTTGACGGCATTTTCTGGCCCTTTTAGAGGTTTAACCCAGTATCTCCATACCTTTGTTGAGGGGCCACTAAAGATTTGAATCCTGTCTTGCATGGCCCGGAGTTCTAATTCAACATCCGGTTTGAAGTTAGGGTTTATCTCGGTTCGTGCTGATTTTCCTTTGAGAATACCGGGGAACACAAAGTCTCCCAATGCAGCAGCTGAGCCCAATGCTGCCAGTTTGATGAAATCTCTTCTCTTCATGATTTCCTCCTTAAAGTTTGACTGTTTATTGCCACTATGACTGTACTTAGTGACATTAGGGCCGCTCCGATTGCGGGATTAACCAGGATGCCAGCCCAGTAAAGTACGCCTGCTGCAAGTGGTATGGTTACTATGTTGTAACCTGCTGCCCACCATAGATTTTGCAGCATCTTTGAATAAGTTTTGCGGGAGATATTGATGAGGTCGGGTATGGCAAGTGGATCGTTTTTCACAAGAATAATATCCGCACTTTCAATAGCGACGTCGGTTCCCGCACCTATGGCTATACCCACGTCAGCAGATACGAGTGCGGGAGCATCATTTATCCCATCTCCCACCATCGCTACAATATATCCCCTGCTCTTTAGCTCATTGATTTTTTCAGATTTTTCGTGAGGCAAAACTTCGGCAAAGTACTCATCAATACCAAGTTCCTCTGCGACCCATCGTGCTACTTCCCTGTTGTCCCCTGTAAGCATAAATACCCTGATACCCATCATTTTGAGAGTTTTTACTGCTTTCCTGGAAGATTCCCTTATTCGGTCTTCGAGTCGTATAACCCCAACGAGTTTCCCATTAACGATAACAGATACTACTGTTCCCCCTCTTCTGAAAAATTCTTCAAATTTACCTGAGGGTTTGATTTTCAAATCCTTTAGCAAATTGGGACCGCCCAAATAGACATTTTTATTCTCGACCTCAGCATACACTCCTTTTCCTGAGATTCCTTTGAAATTTTTAAACTGGAGAGCAATTGCCCCCTGTTTTTGAGCGTAATCACTTATGCTTTTTGCGATAACATGTTCGGAGTTTCTTTCTATGGAAAAGACTATGGAGAGAAATTCCTTTTCATCCATGGTAGTGAGGATTTCACTGACACCAAACTTTCCTTCTGTCAGCGTTCCTGTTTTATCAAAAACAATTGCGTTGATTTTGCGGACCATTTCGAAGGCACGACGGTTCCTGATGAGAATTCCACTTTTTGCGGTTATCGCAGTGGAAATCGCGACAACCAGTGGAATGGCCAGCCCAAGGGCATGGGGACAGGCTATAACGAGGACTGTTACAGCTCTCTCAAGGGCGAAGGAGGGGGTTTTAATGGGTAACCAGACGCCGAAGGTGATTATTCCTGCCACCATGGCCACGTAAAATAGGAGCGCTGCAGCTCTGTTTGCCAGGTCCTGGGTTTTTGAGCGGGATTCCTGCGCCTGTTTTACGATTTTGATCACCTGAGAGAGGTAAGTTTCATCCCCTACCCTCTCAATTTTTATCTTGAGCACACCACTTTCGTTGATAGAGCCTCCAATTACCCTGCTACCTGGTTTTTTGTCTATTGGTTTTGACTCGCCGGTTAGAAGAGATTCGTTTACGGCTGAAGTTCCTTCGGCAACTATTCCATCTGAAGGTATCTTCTCTCCAGGTTTGACAAGAACGATATCGTTGACTTTCAGGTTTTTTACCGGGATATCGACAATTTCTCCGCTGGATTTTACGAGGTGTGCTTCTGAAGGCATAATTTTTACGAGTTCTTCAAGGGCCCGAGAAGCTCCAAGTACACTCCGCATTTCGATCCAGTGCCCAAGAAGCATTACGTCAATAAGAGTGGCGAGTTCCCAGAAGAAATCCTTGCCATTGGTAAACAGTGAGGCATAGACAGAATAGAAAAAAGCCACAGTTATTGCAGTTCCGATAAGGGTCATCATCCCGGGCTGTCTTTTCTTTATCTCACCAACCATGCCTTTTAGGAAAGGGTAGCCGCCATAGGCGTAAATCACTGTGGATAGGACGATTAAAATGTAGAGCTGGTAAGGGATATTTGTGCTGTATCCAAGAAGTGATTGAACCGCGCCTGATAGAAAAAGTACAGGCAGGGTTAGTATAGAAGAGATGATGAATCTTTTCTTAAAGTCCTCTTTATGATGGGCATGGTTATGGGTGTGTGTATTATGGTGCCCTTTGTTCATAATTTCCTCCTTAATTCAAGCCATGGGGGGCACCGGGTGAAGGGGTTTTTAGCATCCCATTTTTAAACTCGCTCCTCTTTCACGTCTTTTAGGGTGGTGTTTTCAAGGAGTTCCTCAATACACCCTTTCAATTTCATCCAGAGTTTTCTTGTTTTGCATTTATCTGAAAAGGGGCAATAATCTGGATTTTCAAGGCATGGAACGAGGTTTAGGTTTTCATAAAGTTGAGCGATCTGAAGCATGGTGATTTCTTCAGGAGAGCGTGCGAGTTTATAGCCACCCCGTGCGCCGCGATAGCTTTTTATTATTCCATTTTTTTCAAGCTCAATGGCTATAGGCCTGAGATACAGGGGAGATATCTTCAGGTTTTCACCTAATTCTGAGGTTCTAACAATTCCCTCATGCTCGGCGAGGTAGAGAAGCAATCTCGATGAGTATCTGAACTTCGTTGAAA
>WFZT01000252.1 GCA_015489415.1 Caldifarciminota bacterium
TTCTAACCATCTCACGTGTAATCAAGACAGGAGTACGAGCACCAGGCACCAGGACAGCACAGATGACAACATCGGCAAATTGAAGGAGTTTCTCGAGGTTTCTCTTGTTATATAGCAGGGTGACAACGCGCCCTCCAAGCATCCCTTCCACCCTTTCGAGCTTCTCGATGTCGCGGTCAACTATGTAAACACTGGCGCCAATACCGGAGAATGCCTTGGCTGCGCAGAAGCCCAGAGTACCTGCTCCGATTATAACAACCTCTGCAGGTGGTATGCCTGCTATACCCGAGAGGAGAATACCTCTCCTACCAGCTTTTCTACTCTCGAGGAGACGACCCGCAATCTGGACTGCCATTCTTCCAGCAATCTGGCTCATGGGACGCAATACTGGTAATGTTCCATCTGGTTTCTGAATTATCTCGTATCCGATAGCCGTAATCTTTTTCTTTAGAATCGAATCAATTATGGATTTTGGAGAGACGGCGAGATGAAGGTAACCCATGACCGTCTGGCCCTCTTTCATCAGCTCACATTCCTCGGCATTGGGGCAGCGGATTTTCAGCACCACATCTGATCTTTTAATGACTTCTTCTTTGTTGTAAACAATATGTGCGCCGGCGTCTCTGTAATCTCTATCGGTGAATCTTGCGCCTTCACCTGCTCCACTTTCCACGTAAACGTTGGCCCCTAAATGGACCAACTCCATGACCCCTCTTGGAGAGAGGCCCACCCTGATTTCCTCAGTGGCTTTTATTTCTTTGAACTCTTTTGTTATCCCGAAATTCATAATTTGCACTCCTTTGAATATTTGCAAATATTATGGAATACTTTTATTGAACAATCAACCATTTCGTGACTGCGTTCTCGATGTTAGAGGGAACACAAATAAATTTTCGCGGGAATTTAGTGATCTTTAAAGCCCCTGTATGCCACGACAAAAACATTCTTTTCCACTCAAAAACTCCGCATGTGTAAGAGAAAATTTCGGAAAATTAAGTAATTGGGGAATTTTCCAAACAGTCTCTACGGTGTTTGAAATGAGTACGCTGTTCATTTAAAATTAACCAATATTTTGAAAGGAGGTAGTCATGAAGAAGTTATTAGTACTGTTGCTATTGGCAACAACACTAAGCGCAAACGCAACAATAGCACCTGACTTGCAAGAAACACTTCAGAAAGCAGGTGACAATCAGTTCATTCGGGTAATGGTGTATCCATCTAACCAGCCCGCATACGACAAGTTACCTCAGATGTTTAAGGGTGATAAGAAAGCCGTTGAGAACTATCTAAAGACTATCGCTGAAACCTCTCAGCAGCCCATAATAAACTTTATAAAAGCGCAGAAGGGTGAGGTGGCAGAATATCAGCCATTCTGGATTATCAATGCCATTTACCTAAAGGCTACTAAAGACGTCATCCTCAAGCTTGCTGCAAGAGATGATATAAAGCTAATCGAGCCAGACAGGAAGGTTCATCTATTTCGCGCAAAACCATCCACAGAAACCGGTAGCCATACAATGGTAACGAGATGGAACATCCAGAAAGTGAAGGCTGATAGCGTGTGGATGCTTGGATACACCGGTCAGGGAGTTGTATTGGGACAGATCGATACTGGTGTTGATACATCTCACCCGGCACTTCGCGGAAAATTTTCGGGTCACTTCTACGATGCTACAAATAATTCATTTCCCGCTCCCTATGACGACCTCGGCCATGGAACTCATACAATGGGAACAATGGTTGGGGGAGACGGTCTGGGCCCATTTGTTCAGGACATTGGAGTGGCCCCTGGAGCTACATTTGCTGCAGCTAAAGCATTTACCAACCAGGGCGCTTTCAATAGCTGGCTTACAAGGTCATTCCAGTGGTTTGCAACCCTCGCAGCAGACTCAGGGGTTAACGTTAGAGTTATTAACAATTCCTGGGGGTCCTGCGATACCCTGTCTCTTTCACACTGGAATATCATATGGAGTATAAGGGCCATGGGATTCATCCCGGTTTTTGCCATTGGAAATCATGACGTTAACTGTCCACACGTCCGTGGTGGTACACCAGGAAACTATCCCACTGTAATTGGAGTTGGTGCAACAAATTCCATGGATTTTGTTGCAAGTTTTTCTCAAAGAGGCCCTGCTCCAAACACAAGTCCATGGAATGATACCACGTACTGGAGCCGTCCTGACTGGAATTTCATAAAACCAGACCTCACCGCACCAGGTGAAGGAGTCTATTCTTCCGTACCGGGCGGAGGTTATCAATCCTGGGATGGAACTTCCATGGCAACACCGCACGTTTCGGGTGTCATCGCTTTATTACTCTCGAAAAATCCAGCACTTGATTACTATCAGATTTATCAAATACTCACCGACAACGCCAGACATGTGAGTGGCTACACATTCCCCAACAATAACTATGGGTGGGGAATTGTAAACGCACTGGCAGCTATTCAGGCCACTCCTTCACCAAATTCACCCATCCTGACATTTGTCTCTGTTCAGGTAAATGATCCTGATGGGAGACTCGACCCTGGTGATACTGCGCAAATTCTTGTCACTCTTACCAATATGTCGGACGTTGCATCCAATAACACTGTTGGCTACCTAAGGCTTGACACCAAGGATGTTACGATCATTGATTCTACCGCTAATTTTGGCACAATTTCCCACGGAGATACAGTTACCAACACTTCTGATCCCTTCGTTGTGGCTGTTTCCCCATCTACACCTCCTGGCTCTCAGGTTGCATTTCTCTTACATGTGACGGCAAACGATACCTTTGCAACAGATTTCAGATTTATCATGGATATTGGAACACCAAGGTTTGATTACGCTGATATTGACACGGGTAACTGTGTATTAACTGTTACCGATAATGGTGGAATAGGATTCACAAATTCCGACCAGACCCAGGGTAACGGCTTCAAATACCCCAAGAATGGTGCCAATACCCTGTTCTATGGCTCACTCGCCTTTGGTAATGATTCTTCATATGTGGTAGATAACTGGTACGAGCATGGCACTCAGGATGGAGACCTCGTTCCCACCACCTCACCACCTGGAAGACTCTACTATGTTGAGCCACCAGAGGTGGGAAATCAGGAATTGTGGGGAATGATGTCTGATTCCGGTCATCCATCACCTCACAATGTAACTGTTGAGCAGGTCGCCTATGGTTACCATCAAACAGGTCACAATGACTTTGTTGTTGTGAAGTATGACTTCAGGAACAATGGGACTTCGGCTATTAATAACTTTTACGCAGCTCAGTTTATAGATTTTGATATCGGACAGGACCCCTCGAGGAACTTCGCATTTGTTGACACCTCAAGGTACACCGCATTTATTGCGCCCACCAGCTACAACCCTGTTGTTGGAATTACACTCCTCTATCCACGCGATCACGTTGCGAATATAAGCACAATTTTAAACCCGACATACGTTTATCCTGACACTGGTATGACGGATGCCAATGAATGGAAATTTATGTCCGGCCAGCTACACTTTGGGAACCAGGCAAGCGCGAATGACTACAGTGTGGTTGTTTCTGCCGGTCCATTCACTCTTGCACCTGGCGCTGAGGATTCTGTGGTCTTTGCAATTGTCGGTGGAACTTCGTTTGCAAGCTATTATGCTCATGTTGATTCTGCATACAACGTCTATGTCACAGGCATTAGCGAAAATAGCTTCAGGCCAATTGACGGGATAAAGGCTTTCAGACTTGCACCAAGTGTTGTGAGAAACAGTGCTGTTTTGAGCTTCACTCTTGGGAAATCCGCCGATGTCAGCGTCAACATGTTCGATGTTACAGGTAGAATGGTTAAAAGAGTCTTCAATGGTCGCATTTCTGCAGGAAACCACAGTATGAGATTGGCCACAGCAGGACTTTCCTCCGGAATTTACTTCGTAGAGCTCAAGGCTCTGGGAGAGCGGAAGATTTCAAGGATACTGGTAGTAAAGTAAAGGAAGGAATTAAGGATTTTCAGGGGGTGGTGGGCGCGGAACGCGCCCACCACCCCCTGATTTTTTATCTACCTATCATTGGGTCCATCTGTGGCCACATTGGGGGATTCATCGGCGGAGTCATCGGTCTCATTGGACGAAATTGCCTCATGTGTCGCATCATTCTTCTCTGGTGACGTCTCCACTGGTACTTCATTAACCTCAGTTTCTTAATCTGGTCTTTTGTGAGGATGCCTTTCACACTAACAAGCATTTTAGCGCGAGCCAGCTTTATTTTTGCATCTATACCTCCGAGCTCGCTGTAAAGCTTTGAAAGTTTATCAAAATCAACTGCATCTTTGTTTAATTCTTCCCTGATGTTCAGCATGATTTTGGCCTTCTGAGCCCTCAGATCGATCAATTTTGGCTCAGTCTTGAACCAAACATCCCTTATTTTTGATATCTGCTCATCTGTGAGATTCAATCTCTGCTGCAGGACTGGTGATGTCATTATCTTTTTTACGGGCATTTTGTATGAACCCGCAAACATTACAAGTGCTGCGATTAATACGTTCATTTTTGCTACCTCCTTTTTTGCAATTTTAGACACCATTAACCCACCGATTGTTCCCCGCATTAATCACTTTCACTCTGATTCAGGTTTTTGCTAATTGCATTTAAAATGGCCTTCTCATTTCTTCACCTGCCCACATACTTTGACCGCAAAGGAAATTTTTCAGCCAGCCTCAACGGCGGGCCTCACGGATAGTTGATTTTCCACAATGGGTGTGGTAACATTAGCGGGCATGAATGGATTAATTCTTTCGATTATTGCCATGGTACTTGCACAGGTTGGGAATACTCAGATCACAGATAAGGACCTCGACCGATACATTCAGATAAAGGCATTCGAAGGATACACAGACACAACCTCCCCGGATTTCCGCCAAAAGGCTCTTATTGACCTCATAAATGAAGAAGTTCTTCTACTTGAGGCAGAAAAAGAAGGCATAACGGTTTCACGAGAGGAAGTGGATAATTACTATAACCTTATCTACCGCGAATACGGTGATAGCGTGGAATTTGAAGCATTCATAAAAAAAGAGGGACTTACCCCGGATGAAATAAAGGAATCTCTTGCAAAAGATCTGAAAATTTTCAAACTCCTCGAGCAGAAAAGGGAAATCCAGTACGAATTACCACCAAATACCTTTGTCACTCGACCTGAAGAAATTCGGTATCGTCTTATCAAAATTTCAAATCCCGGGTACTGGCCCTTCTACAAACGCTGGATGAGAACCATTAAGGCCTGGTATGTCTGGATGCAAATTAAACTTGGATTACCTTTTGAAGAGGCAGCGAGGAAATACTCGGATTCGAGAACACGGGAAATTGGTGGAGACATGGGAATTGCCGTTGTCGAACCCCATAACCGTTTCATACAGATTATTGCCCAGAATCCTCGTGGAAAGGTATCAAAACCCTTTAAAACCCCTTATGCCTATTTTATCTTCAAAGTCGAGGAGAAACTCCCTCAAATCCCTGTAAAATACAGTGATTTAAACTATCACGAGAGGAGAGTGGTACTTGAAAAAATGATTCCTGAAAAAATTTCCCGTTACGCTCAAAGTCTCTGGCCAGCCTTTGAAGTTAAAATCAACTTTAATAAGTAAAAATCCCCCCACCATATACTCACCAGGTAAAAGTTTACTGATTTAATCAACTTTTTCAAAATTTGACATCATTAAGAAGGGTGTTTATAATACCGAAAATTTCATTTTAGAAGTGATATTTTAAACAAGGAGGTAGCACATGCACCATAAAGGTAAGCTGTTGCTATACAGCCTGATGGCTGTATTTGTATTTGCCTCGTCTCTTGGGGCAGTTCCCTCCAAGTGCGAAGACTGCCACAAGAAAGTTACTCCCGGTATAGTAAAAGATTTCAACAGGGGGAAAATGGCGCAGGACCTGACGTGTGCAGACTGTCATGGTAGCAAGCACCAGACGATGACAGACTATGACAAGGCAGAGCTCCCCACGATTAGCACCTGTAAAAAATGTCACGAAGAGCAGGTAAACCAGTATATGTCCGGGAAACATGCTCTTGGACTTCTTCCAGTCACCTCACTGCCCCACTTCTCTCACGCCCAGCCTACAGCCTTTATTGCCGGCCAGAAAGGATGTAATGGTTGTCATAATCTTGGAATCACAGACGAGCACGTGCGTCAGTCTGAATACAGAAAATACTACAAGTATGGTATGGACTGTCAGAACTGCCACACAAGGCACGCATTCTCTGTAAAGGAGGCAAAGAGGCCCGAGGCCTGTAACAGCTGTCATACAGGTTTTGACCATGCTCAATGGGAAATGTGGTATCATTCCAAGCATGGAGCAGCCTATATGACAGACCCTGAAGCCCATAGAGGTCCTACCTGCCAGGATTGCCACATGGAGAATGGTAACCACAGGGTAATGACCTCATGGGGATTCCTTGCCCTCAGGCTTCCTGAAGAGGACAAGGAATGGCTCGGTTACAGAGTCTCAATCCT
This sequence comes from Caldifarciminota bacterium, assembly GCA_015489415.1. Taxonomy (GTDB): domain Bacteria; phylum Hydrothermota; class Hydrothermia; order B15-G9; family WFZT01; genus WFZT01. Next base: position 6,488 of record WFZT01000252.1, read on the forward strand.
CAAGGCTCTTGGTGTTCTGGATGCAAATGGAAAACCAACAGCACGCCTGGAGCTTGTGAAAAAAGCTAACATGGCAAGGTTGACAAAGGATGCCTGGGTGAAAGAAAGAGAGAGAATGGTAAAAGTCTGTAAGAAGTGCCATTCAGAGACATTTGCAAGGGAAAACCTCGCCAATGCGGACTCTATGATCAAGGCATCTGATAAAATCTTTGCCGCTGCCATTGAAACTGTTGCAGCTCTCGCGAGGGATGGCGTCATAGCAAAGAATGACAACAACAAGTTCACCTGGCCATATCCTGACCTTCTTGAGTTCTACGAGGTTAAAACCGACATTGAGCAGAAAGTTTACATGATGTTCATGGATTACAGGATGAAGACCTTCCAGGCCGCCTTCCATCTTATGCCGGACTACACCACGTGGTACGGTTATGCTGAGCTGAAGAAGACAATGACTGAGATCAACGAGCTTGCGAAAACCATGCGAGAAGAGCACAAGAGGTACGGCAGGGTTTACGGAAAAGATTAGGAATTTTTAGAAAGATGAAGAAGAGTGG
>WFZT01000253.1 GCA_015489415.1 Caldifarciminota bacterium
AATTAACTCCCTTAATTCCTCAATTCTTTTCTTTGCCTCTTCACGGGAAAGCTTTTTCTTTGCCATTTTTACCCTCCTTAAGGCAGGTTTTATAGACTTTCTCAACTCGATTGGCTATCAAAGACCAGGAAAATTTGCGAGCAGTTGCCAATCCTTCATTAATTAAGTTATTTCGCAGCTCTGGTTTTTTCAAGACTTCAAATAGTTGGTTTCTCAATGCCTCCGGGCTGCCGGAGGCAAAAAGCAGACCATTTTTACCATGCTCAATGACGTTCCGGTAGCCCTCGATATCAGATGCAACAATAGGTACACCGGAGGCCATGGCCTCAAGTAAAACTATGCCAAAGCTCTCCCCTGCGATAGAAGGTGCGACAAATACATCTGCAGACCGGTAGATTTCTGGAAGCCTATCGGGCTCCACTTCACCCAAAAATTTTGCATATGGTGCCATCCGCTCATAAATTTTTCTAAGGGGCCCATCACCAGCAACGACAAGCGACACATCCATTCCTCGCACTGCCTTAATGAGAACATCGAGCCCCTTTCTTTTCTCAAGCCTTCCAACAAAAAGCACCACCGGTTTATCAAAATTAATCTTTGAGCCGTGGGGGGAGAATCTCTCAGTATCAATTCCGTTGGGAATGATTTCAAACCTCGGAAATTTAAAGGTTTTTGCCGTTTCGTAGGCAGTTTTTGAGACGAATATGGCAGTATGGATTTTCCTCACCTCTCTACCGAAGAAAAGTTTGAAGATTTTATTCCAGTTGAAGCCGACGAATTTAGTGTGAAATGTAGCCACGTTGCAGGATTTTGAATAGTGCAGGGCCATCTGTGGCAGGTTGAAAGTCAATGGGCCGTGGGTATGGATTATGTCAAATTTTTCATTCTTGAGGAAATTTCGAACTTCAAGGGGATTTACGAGAGTAACGGTAATGCTGGAATAGTTAAAGATTTTAAGGGGAGGAAGGATGAGGACATGGCCGAGACGTTGGTGTGGGAGGGGCACCTGCGTTCCGCGGGGGCCCCTCCCACACCCCGGATAATTGGTCGTCAAAACCACAACCTCATGTCCCCTCGCAATCAGCTCCTTTGAGAGATGATAAATATGCTCCGACACACCTCCCTTGAAGGGGTAAAATGAATCAGAAACCTGTAGTATTCTCATAAACTGCGACTGTATGATGCTTCAAAGGTAAAGTAATCCTTTGCCCCGGATCTAATCATCCTCGTTAGCTCGAGAGACAGCGACTCTGACCTGACGGCAATCCCAATTCCAAGGTCCTTCAATTCAAGCTCCTTCGGTGAATTGACCGGTTTTCTATACCTCACAAGAATGGAATTTTTTGAAAATACCCGTGCACCTCTAAACTCGGTAAGATAAGTATGTGAGAGGAAAAGCGCTTCAAACACTGAAAGCCTTTTTACGTAAAAATACTCACCAGACTCCACATCCCGGATAAAACTTCCCTGATCCTGAAATTTAAATTTCAACTGCCAGAGATTGCTTTCACCCTTTTTCAGTCCCAGATTATTGAGAAAATAACGGGTGTAAATACCCTTGAAGGCATCATAGGGGAAGATAGAAAACTGTGAGAATAGCTCAAAAATGGTGAAAAATTGCAGATTTCCGCGCGTAAAATATGACTGGTCCTGCAAGAGAAGTTTGTACGTATACTTGGAATTTGCCGAGTAGTAAGATTTGATATAGGAAAGGTCATAACGGGAAGCGGTAAACTTCAGCACATTCGTGTAAACATTCCTGAAGTTGTAGCCAATGTAAAGCTCCTGGTGTAACTTCCTTGAGTCCCGCATGGGTGAGATTTTTAAAAGTGGATAGTTGTATCTCTCGATGAATGCATCAAAAGACCATCCTCCAAATAAGTTCCCGACTCTTTGAACATTAAGGGCCAATCTATTGAATCCGGCATCCTCGTCGTTTTTAATTACCCTGTAATCAAGGAGGTCTTTTCCGGTCTCAAAGTTCAGGAGAAAGTTAAGACTTCTCACCTGGCTGAAAAATCTGAAATTCACAGAGTAGTTTTTCCTGTGGTTGGTTTTGAAGTTATCCTTCCCGTAGTCAAGAAAATCAAAGTCGCCGCTATAATCCATCTCTACCCGGCTGTTGTAGAAAAACGACCTCTTGACAAGAATATCAATTGACTGCGTGGTGTTTTTTAGTACCTGTTCCTGCTGGATTACATATCTCTGATTCCTTCTTTCCAGATTGTATTTCAAGAACACATCAAACTGCCTGTAGCTGAAATTTTTGTTAAAAACCGCATTGCCACGGAGTTCTTTGTAGAGATTTTTACTCTCATTACCAAAGGTAAGGCGTAGATTGGCGGGCACTACATCAGCCACAAGAGAGGCGGACCAGCCTGAGTTAT
>WFZT01000254.1 GCA_015489415.1 Caldifarciminota bacterium
CTCCTGAATCGAGTGATTCAGGCACAAATAACAATCCAGGCTTATACCCCAGGTGGAGGGACCAATCTTCCTACCGGGGTCAAGCCCCAAGGAGGGGAAAGATCTAAAAACCACTCATTCCACCTCCTCTAAAGTTTTTCTCTATATTGTGAGTGATAACCATAATAAATAACAACAAACATTATAGGAGGAGGGGAAATTTACGATTGGTCTGCAATTATCAGTGAGATTATGAGTATCCGTTGGATGAGGTGGCAACTAAAAATTAGATTTTTAGAACGAGCTCACTCTAATTTGGGGGAAAGTTTAGGGGTGTGGGGCCGCGCACTTCGTGCGCAGCCCCACACCCCTAATAAAATCTTACGGCAGTTGCTTTAATGCTACTCTACATGCCTGCTGAATGGGCTCCCATACGGGAGATAATCTCGGTGTATAATCAAAATCTACAAACAGCAGGTCCTGAATTCTCATACCCTGAGTAATGGCCATGGCAGCAATAGCATTAACACGTTCCGTTCTCTCCGGCCCCACTGCCTGAGCTCCCAGGATACGTCCCGAAGGTTTTTCAAATACAAGTTTTATCCAAATGGGTTTGTGATTTGGCATATAATGTGCTGCATTGTTGGCTTTAATCAAAACTGACCCCACGTTGAAACCTTCTGCCTTTGCCTCTTCCTCAGACAATCCTGTCTTTGCGACAATCATTCCAAACAGCTCTGTAGATTGAGTCCCAATTACTCCGGGGAATTTAAAACTACCACCTGCTGCCACATCTCCGGCAACCAGCCCGGTCTTGTTTGCAATATCACCGAGCGGAACATACATCGGCTTGCCAGTAATTAAATTCTTCACCGAAATACAGTCACCTGCGGCAAAAATATCTGGGTCATTCGTCTTCATCTCACAGTCAACCTTTATGCCACCATCGGGATTAAGCTCGAGACCAGCATCTATCGCAAGTTCATTTCTTGGTTTTACCCCCACGGAAAGGAGAACAAGATCAGCTTCAAACTCCTTACCGCCAGCAACAACACTTTTAACCCTTCCATTTTCACCCTTTATCTCTTCAACGGGCGAGGAAAGGGCAAATTTAATACCATTTGCCTCCAAATGTTCCTTAACCATGGATGAAACATCGGTATCGAAGTTTTTCATAATCCTATCGAGCATCTCGACAACGATAACATTTTTACCGTATTTCACAATACCTTCTGCCACTTCGAGGTTAACATAACCCGCCCCGACGAGAACAACATTTTTAACCCTATCACTCTCAAGCTCATTCCTGATTACAACACCCTCATCGAGTGAATGGAGCGTGTAAACGCCCTCAAGGTCAACCCCTTTAATCGCTTTTGGTCTAATGGGCTCGGCACCTGTTGTAATGATCAATTTGTCGTATGGAACCTCAACAATCTCGCCAGTATCTGTTCGCTCTGCCACAACAATTTTCCTCTCACGGTCTATTTTCACCGCTTTGTGAAATAGCTTAATCTCCACATTTCTTGTCTTTTCGAACTTCTCCTTTGGAACGGACACAAGATCCTCAATATTTTTGACCTCTCCAGAGAGATAGTACGGTAAACCACATAAACCATAGGAAACCCATTTATCCATTTCAAGAACAATAATTTCTCCCTCTTTGTCCTTTCTTCTGATCTGAGAAGCAGCAGAGAGTCCAGCAGCGTCTGCTCCTATTATCAAATACCTCATTTTTCTCCTCCCTTTTAGAGAATTTATGCTATTTTAACACAACAGAATTAAAATGTCTAAACAAGTTCAAAAATTCCAACCTCAAGACTGGTGTTTGAGTAATAAGGGCATCTTAGTATTTTCTTTACATTGACTAACTTTTAGGAGATTAACGGAACGAGCGACCTTCCCCGCCTGCGGCGCAGGCGGGGAAGGTCGCTCAAACAGGCTCACTAAAAATAAGCTTGTTCAAAAAATGTTACCTCAGTCTTCCATTAATCAGTGAATGTACAATGGTGGGAAATGTGCTATTTAGTGATTCACGTCTCTTCACCCTCCCTTCCCTCCGGGAAGGGAGGGCTGGGGTGGAATGGGGAAATTATGATCGGCAAAACTTTGGGCTTATTTATTTTTCCCATTCTCCCCTACCCCCTCCTTCCAAAGGAAGGAGGGGGAATTTATTGATTGGCATGCGATTGTCAGCGAGGTTATGAGGATCCGTTGCGAAAGGTAGCAACAAAAATTTAGAATTTTCGAATAGGCTCACTAAAAATTGACATGACAGGGGGAAGTTGTTATTATATTACCGCTTTACATGCGGGAGTAGCTCAGAGGTAGAGCACAACCTTGCCAAGGTTGGGGTCGCGGGTTCAAATCCCGTCTCCCGCTCTTTTTTATCCTCCTTTCCCTATCCCATCCCTTGATTTATAATACATCTGTTATATGAGATGGATTAGACTGAAAGAGCAGGCAAGTGCGGAAGAATTAAGAAACAAATTATCCATTCCCCTTCCCATCGCAAAAGTCCTTTCAAACCGTGGATTCAGCGTTGAAGAAGCTCGGATATTTCTGAATCCCAAGATTGAGGACCTCTATTCACCATTCCTATTAGATGGAGTAAAGGAAGCAGCAGAAAGGGTCAAAAGGGCAATAGAAAACAATGAAATCATTCTTATCCACGGAGACTATGATGTTGATGGTGTTACTTCTCTTGCGCTTCTTTATAGAAACCTCAAAAAACTCGGGGCAAAAAATGTAATTCCCTATATTCCAAGTAGATTTGAAGAGGGTTACGGCCTGTCTGAGAAGAGTATTGAAATTGCAAAAGAACGTGGTGCAAGCCTCATTATAACCGTTGACTGCGGTGTCACAGCTGTAGAAGAAGCAGAAATGGCTACAAAAGAGGGAATTGACCTGATTATCACGGACCATCATGAGCCGGCTGATAAGATTCCACGGGCTTTCGCAGTGATAAACCCAAAATTAGGAGAGTACCCTTTCCCTGACCTCGCGGGGGTTGGGGTAACCTTTAAGTTTTTGATGGGTCTTTACACGTACCTCGGGCAAAAACTCACCCCGCTTTACTGGGACCTTGACCTTGTTACCCTTGGCACAGTGGCAGACCTTGTACCTCTCATTGATGAAAACCGCATCCTTGTCAAGTTCGGCTTAAAAACGTTAAACAAAAGCCTCAAAGCAGGGATCAACGCGCTTAAAAAAGTAGCACGGCTCAATGGCGAGCTACGGACATGGCATATCTCTTTCATCATGGCACCACGTCTCAATGCGGCAGGTCGTCTTTCCCATGCCCAGAAAGCCTTTGAACTCCTTGTTACAACCGATGGCAAAGAGGCTGCAAGGCTTGCAAAAGAATTAAACGAAGAGAACAAAAGACGCCAGCAGATTGAAAGCAAAATCTACGAAGAGGCTAAATCTCTTGTTGAACAGTACGAGATGTTTAACGACATGGTTCTTGTTCTTGGGAGTCCGAGCTGGCATGAAGGTGTAATCGGAATTGTGGCCTCAAAACTCGTTGAAGACTACTACCGCCCCACTCTTATGATCAGTGTAAATGGTGAAACCGCAAAAGGGTCGGGGAGGAGCATTCCGACATTTCACCTGTTCAATGCCATGAGAAAGGTTGAGGACCTGTTTATGGCCTTCGGCGGCCACAAATATGCAGCCGGATTCCGGATATCGACCGCTGACATTGACGAGCTTAGAAAAAGGATAAACGAAGTCGCAAGAAAAATGCTCACGTCCGAAGACCTTATTCCGGAAGTGCATATTGACGCAGAAGTTACACTTCAAGACCTGGACGAAAAATTCTTTGAAGCTTACGAGATGCTTTCACCCTTTGGGCAGGGCAATCCACGGCCTGTATTTTGCATAAAAGAGGCGGAGGTAGTTGGGGAGCCCAAAGTAGTCGGAGAAAATCACCTGAAATTTGCTCTAAGGCAGGGAAATGCACACATCTTTGCCTTTGCTCCCCAAAAGGCATCTTTGATTAAAAAAGTCCGTCCGCTCTCGAGAGTGGACATCGTCTTTACGTTTACAAGAGACGAGTGGGCAAGAAACCCCAGGTATGAGCTGAGGGTTATTGACATTAGATTTAAAGGAGGAGAAGATGAAAAATCTCAGTGATCTTATGAATGAAGTTTTCACCCTGAAGGATGAAATCATTTCTTTAAGAAGGGATATCCACGAGCACCCTGAGCTTTCTTTCAAAGAGTTCCGGACTACAGAATTAATAGTCGATTATCTAAAATCACACGGAATTGAAGTGAGCCGCCCAACTCCCACTGGAGCGGTGGGATTAATAAAAGGGAATGGTGAAGGAAAAACCATTGCCCTGAGGGCGGACATTGATGCCCTGCCCATCAAAGAGGAGACCAACCTGCCATTTGCCTCAAAAAATGAAGGTGTTATGCATGCCTGCGGACACGACGCACACACGGCTATGCTTTTAGTGGCGGCAAGAGTCTTGAGCGAAAATCGTGATAGTTTCAAGGGCACGGTTAAACTCCTATTTCAACCTGCTGAGGAAAAAGCTGGTGGAGCTGTCCAGCTGATAGAGGCTGGAGCTCTTCAAAATCCACGGCCCGATGCCGTCATGGGCATTCATGTCTGGCCCTACAGTGAAGCAGGTTCCATAGGTTACACCCGCGGACCTGCCATGGCATCCTCGGATTTCTTTAACGTTAAAATCATTGGTAAAGGTGGACATGGAGCTTATCCTCACAACACCATTGACCCCGTAAACGCACTTGTACACACGGTCTCCGCCCTCAACTCACTCGTGGGCAGAACAGTCAATCCACTGGATTCAATAGTCTTGAGTGTCACAACCATACATGCAGGAACAGCAGGTAACATCGTACCGGAAGAGGCCACTTTTGGTGGCACAGTAAGAGCATTAAACGAGGACACAAGGACTAGGATTGAGAAACTTTTCAAAGAAATTGCCAGCAAAATCCCCGAGAGTTTTGGCGCAAAATCGGAGATAGAATACAAAAGGACAACGAGGGTTGTATATAACTCACCAGAATTTATAGACTTCATGCTGGAAGCTGTGAAAGAGGCCGGGGTATTTAAAAAATTGGAGGAATTACCACCAACCATGGGCTCAGAAGATTTCTCTTTTTATCTTGAGGAGATTAAATACGGTGGCTTCATACGGCTCGGTGTGAAAAATGAGAAGATTGGGGCTGTTTATGGGCTTCATTCACCTAAATTTATTATAGATGAAGACGCCTTGCCCTACGGCACGGCCCTCCATGTGGCGGTTTCCTATAAATTTTTAAACGGGGAGTAAAGCTATGAAATACGTTTTTCTGAATGGTAAATTTGTCCCAAAAGAGGAAGCAAAGATAAGTATTGAGGACAGAGGTTTCCTCTTTGGAGACGGAATTTACGAGGTGATAAGAGCGTACAATGGCAGGCTTTTTAGGCTTGACGACCACATAGAAAGGCTCTTCAAATCGGCCGAAGCAATCCGTTTGCCTGAGGTCTACAAAGCAGAAGAAATTAAAGAGTATGTCAATAAATTATTAGAGCTCTCAGATGAAAAAGACGTAGAAATTTATATTGAATGGACACGCGGTGTCGCACCACGAGAGCATGCTTTTCCATCCAAATCAGAGCCAACATTCGTCATGATGCTCTTAAAACCTCATTCCCAGCCACCGGAGACTTATCGAAAAGGAGTGAAAATTGTTTCATACCCTGAAATTCGCTGGAAGTATCCGTATATCAAGACAGTGAATCTACTTCCCAACGTGCTTGCCAAGCAGTTTGCCAAAGAAAATGGAGCCTTCGAGGCAATATTTGTCCATGAGGATACAAAAATCGTGACAGAGGGCTCATCTTCCAACGTGCTGATGGTAAAAGACGGTAAGGTTTACTGTCATGAGACCAATGAATCCATTCTCTTTGGCATTACACTCAAAGTCGTGATGGAAATATGCGATAAACTCGGCATAGATTTTGTGGGTGAAAAATTTACCTATGATGAAATGATTAAAGCGGATGAGGTCTTCCTCTCAGGCACAGGTGCCGAAGTAATGCCAGTCGTCATGGTTGATGACAAGGTGATTGCTGATGGCAAGCCCGGTGAAGTTACAAAGAAGATTCTTGCTGAGTTTTTGAGAATGACCTGGAGAGAGGATAGATTAAAAGAATATCTGGGGGAATCATGAGCGCGATAATTATTGATGGAAAAGAAATTTCTAAAAAAGTAAAAGAAGAGGTAAGGCTTGAGGTCGAAAAGCTCAAGTCCCAGGGGATACCCCCCAAATTAACAGTTGTTTTGGTGGGAGATGACCCTGCATCTCAGGTATACGTCAGAAATAAAGAGAAAAGTGCCAGGAAGGTGGGAATTGAATCTGATACAATCAGGCTTCCAGCAGAGACCAGCGAAGAAGAGCTTGTGGAGCTTGTGAAAAAACTTAACGATGATGAATCAGTTAACGGAATCCTTGTTCAGCTTCCCCTTCCAGACCACATCTCGAAAGACCGAATAATTGAGACAATTTCACCTATGAAAGATGCCGATGGATTCCATCCCTACAATCTCGGGAGGCTCATGGCAGGGCTTGAGACTGTGATTCCGTGTACTCCCAATGGAATCATGAGGATGCTGGATGAAATTGGATTTGAGCTCAAGGGTAAAAATGCAGTTGTTATTGGAAGAAGTGTGATCGTCGGGAAGCCCGTGGCCCAGCTTTTGCTATCAAGGCATGCCACTGTCACCACATGTCATTCGAGGACAAAAAACCTTGAATTTTATACAAAAAACGCTGATGTGCTCGTTGTGGCTGTGGGTCGTCCTGAAATGATCAGGGGTGAGCAGATCAAAGAGGGGGCTGTGGTAATTGATGTAGGAATAAATCGAAAAGAGGATGGGAAGCTCGTTGGTGATGTGCATTTTGAAAGTGCCAGTGAGGTTGCATCCTGGATCACCCCGGTGCCTGGTGGTGTAGGACCCATGACAGTTGCCATGCTTCTTTACAACACCGTCTATCTCACCAAAAAACAACATGGAATAGTCTGACTGTCCTGGTGGTTAGCAAGGGATGAATATATGCAAAACATTGTTAACTACCCATTGCACCCCAACCCTCCCTTACATTTGGGAAAGGAGGGTGGTCTTAAGCGTTACTTTCTCACGAAGCAAAGATATCAGAGAGTCAAAGATTTCCCCTCCTTCACCGGGGAAGGAGGGGTTAGGGGAGAATGGGGAAAGAATGGGATTAAAAGGCTTGCGCTCCATAATTTTCAGCTCGCATTTCATGTGTATGGGAAACTTAAATTCTAGGTATAGGTGTCGCGAGGTAGTTTGATTGAAAATTCGATTTTTAACAGGTGAGAGTTTTGGTACGCGCTCCATGGCCACTGTTATCGAAAAGGATGGGGAATGCCTGTTTATTGACCCCGGTGTGGCTCTCGCTCCCTGGCGCTCCGGTCTCAAGCCCCACCCAATGGAGCTGGAACTACGAGATAAACACTGGCAACTAATTAAAAAAGAGCTCGAAAAATGCAGATATGTAGTTATCACTCATTATCACTTTGATCACTTCAATCTCAAGGAACCTGAGATTTTTAGAGATAAGGTTGTTTTACTCAAGGACCCGGAGAACAATATCAACTGGAGTCAGCACAGACGAGCTTATGTGCTCCTGAAAAATATCAGGGACATTGCAAAGAAAATTGAGATTTCAGATGGCAGGGAATTTGACCTTGATTGGGTGAAACTGGAGTTTTCCAAACCTGTGTTTCACGGGGCATCATCAAGGCTGGGGTATGTGACAGAGGTCTTTGTAAAAAACCACACAGGGACATTCCTGTTTACATCTGATGTCCAGGGGCCTATCCACGATGACCAGACAGAATTTATCCTGAGGAATAACCCACAAATCGTGTATATTGACGGTCCTATGGTATATCTGCTCGGAAATGCGTATGATAAGGAATCCCTTGAGAAGTCCATAAAAAATTTGAAAAGGATACTTGAGCTGGACAACCTTGAGACTATGGTGCTCGATCATCATTTAACCCGTGACCTCAACTGGAGAGGGTTTATTGAAGAGGTCTTTGAAGAGGCTGCGAGACTCGGGAAAAAAATTGTGACAGCAGCTGAATTTATGGGAAAGGAGGACAACCTCCTTGAAGCCCGCCGCAAGGAACTCTACCAGAGATATCCGGTGGATAAGAAAGACAAATAACGTATTGCCCATACGTGATTTGCGGATACCAGGTGACCTGGTAACTTCTCCTCAAAATTTTCTATAAACATATGGGGAAAACTTAAGATGTAGCCCTCACCCCCCTCTCCCGCAAAGCGGGAGAGGGAGATTGATGAATTATTATTGAAATTTTGGCAGTTGTTTCCCCTCACCTGACCTTTCTCCGCAAAGAATTTATGCGGGGAGAGGAAGTTTTATTTTTCACGGACTTAAGTTATCTTCATTCTATGGCCTAATGAGAAAATAAAAATATCATGTCATCCAAAAACTCCACTTAAAGGCAAAAACTTTCCATTTTTAAGAGACAGAGCCCAAAAACAGAAGATATTCTCCACAGAGACATTGCCTGCTGTTGAAAAATCCCCAAAATACTCCCCTCCCCCGCAGGCTTTGCCTGCGGGGGAGGGTAAGGGAGGGGGTTTCCCGCTTGAAACCTTTAAAATTCAAGATGTAGCTCTCACCCAATCCCTCTCCCACAAAGTGGGTGATGGAGAAAGTGGAGGCTCTTGAAAAACAATAGTCCCAAACTGTAAATTGACACTTATGCTTATAATTGGTGGAACTGGTAAAATTGGCAGGGAACTGGTAAAGCATTACTCAAGCCGGGAAGAAATCGTCTTCACTTTCCACAAAAATCATGAGCTTGCGCAAAAACTCCATGAAAAATTTAGTGCCAGGGCAGTAAAACTGGATTTAAAAAATATCGATGAAAATTTCTTTGAGCAAATAGGCAGACACGAAAGGGCTATATTCACTGCAGGTATCTTTAAAAGGATTGAGAATATAACGCGTGAAGACCTGGATGAACTCGTTGATGTAAACTTAAAAGGCCCCGTTTATCTCGCTTTTAAACTTATAGAGAGGGGAGCAAAGAATATAGTTTTTCTCACGGATATCTGTGGTGAAGTGCCCTACCCTTCATTTCCTCTAAATTCTATCACCTCTGCTGGAATTTTCATGCTAATCCGCACCCTCGCCCGAAGGTCTGCACCACAGGTACTCATAAATGGGATAGCTATCAATGCACTAAGTCTCCCATTCTCTGATTACGCCCAAAAGCTTCCGATGCAACGACTTCCAGAGATAGGAGAGGTCATCAAAACCCTTGATTTCCTTCTTTACGAAAATTCCTATATCACAGGGCAAATTCTCAAGTTAGACGGTGGCCGATCTCTCCTTTGACGCCGCAATAATCACTGCATTAACCCCGATAAGAATGAGAATTCCACCAAGGAATTGTCTAATTGTTAGCGCACGGTGAAGGAAAACATAGCTTCCCAGGGTGACAAGCAAAGGTTGAATAGATTTGATTATGGTCACATCAGCCGCTTTCAAGTACTTGAGCGCCTCAAAAACGGCAAACGTGGCAATAATGGGCCCCATCAATGCTCCAGAAATTATAAATGGAACTGACCGGATATCCGGAAAGGCAAAGCCTGTTTTGATAAAAAGATAGATTGCGTAAATAGTAAATAGCGAATAGACCCTGAACGAAACCATAAAGATAGGCTGAATATCTTTTACCTTGATCCTGACAAGCACTGTATTGAATGCAAACATCAGGGTAATTGCCACAACAACTAAGATCTTCACAATCTCACCCTTAGGTGATGCACCGGTGATGATAATAACACCTGCAATGGCTATGAGTCCGCCTATTATCTCTACAGGTCCAAGCTTCTCATTCATTAGTAAAAATGCCCAGAGCGCGACAAAAAGAGGACTTAAATTCCCGATAAAAGACAGGAGCGAGGGATTCATTAGTTTTAGAAGATAGAAGAAGATAAAAGTACCTGTAGCCTCAGATAGACCAAAATAGAGGAAAAACGTGAGATTATTCCTGACGCTCTTTGAAAATCCCCTGAGTGTACGTCCAACAAAAATAAAACTCAGGAGCGATGCAATAAAGAACCACCAGAAAAGGAAAACATCAATGGGAGTATATTCCTGGGCAAATCTCGCAATAATATAAACGCTCGAGTAACC
>WFZT01000255.1 GCA_015489415.1 Caldifarciminota bacterium
ACCTTGATTACCGTGAGGTCAAGCCTCCAGAGGATGGGTTTGATAAGCTTGTGAGCGTCGGGATGTTTGAGCATGTGGGAGAGGAAATGCTCGAGAAATACTTTAAAAAAGCGTGGGAGATACTTAAGCCCGGAGGGATTTTCCTCAACCATGGCATTGCGTGCAGATGGAAAGACTGTGGATTTCATGAAAACTCATTCACAAACAAATATGTCTTTCCCGATGGTGAATTGCTTGCCATAAGCACCACTCTCCACTATGCGGAGAAAACTGGATTCGAAGTGAGAGATGTGGAGTCTCTGAGAGAGCATTATGCGAGAACTCTGAAATTCTGGGTAGAAAGGCTTGAAAAGCATCACGATGAGGCGTTGAAATACGTGGACGAGGTAACCTACCGCATCTGGCGCCTTTTCATGTCCGGCTCCTCCTATGGATTTGATACGGGAAGGCATAATCTGTATCAGACAATCCTTGTAAAGCCAGATAATGGAAAGAGCGGAATGCCCTGGAGCCGAAACTATCTCTACAGGGATGGAAAATTTTAGATTTTGCTGCCCAGGACACTGGTCACTGTAACTAATCCCAGGTCATGAAAGATTACGTGGTTTAGGGTCAAAATTCCCTCATTTTGGACGGATACGCTGGGTATAACTTGAATATTCCCAAAATCAAATGATTTATCTCCCCCCGTGTAAATTCCTTGCGGGGAGAAGGAGAAGGGGTAGCAACTATTTCAAATTTTAAAGTGTCCTAAGGAGAATACTCTTTATGTGCCTTATGGGTTAGTCAGGAAACCTTCTGAATCTAACTTTTCCCATTCTCTTCTGGTCCATCCTTTCTCCGAGCAGGATGGGGATTCCCGGTTTTGTCTGTAATAGGGGAGCCTTTTTAAAAAGTGTATCCCGACTAATATCTGTGTTTTTTAACAAGTTCCCAATCTATTGACAATGAGATTTGTGATTGCTATAATTACCACTAAATAAGTAACAATTATTGGAGGTCAAAAGTGAAAGAGACTCTCAAAATTATGGATTTACATGTGGAGGTCGAGGGAAAGGAAATTATTAGAGGACTCGATCTCGTTATAAAAGAAGGGGAAGTCCACGCTATCATGGGGCCCAATGGCTCCGGGAAAAGTTCACTCTCCCACACCATCATGGGGCACCCTAATTATAGGGTAACCAGTGGTGACATTTTTTTCAAAGGTGAAAGTATCCTGGGACTCTCAACTGACGAAAGAGCAAGGATGGGCATTTTCCTGTCGTTCCAGTATCCTGTAGCTATTTCCGGTGTTTCCCTTTACAGCCTGTTGAGAAGAATGTGGAATAAAGACTCCCCTCTCGTGGAAAGGGTGGATAACCTCGCCAAATCTCTTCTTTTAAAAGAGGAAATCCTCTACCGGTCCATAAATGACGGTCTCTCAGGTGGAGAGAAAAAGAAATCCGAGATAATCCAGATGGCAGTCAAAGACCCTGAATTCATAATCCTGGATGAGATTGATTCCGGTCTCGATATTGACTCCCTTATGGCCGTCTCGGAATTTATCAAATCCGAGAAAGATAGAGGTAAAACTTTCCTCCTCATTACTCATTACAGAAGGATTCTTGATCATGTTGAGCCTGACCTCGTTCATGTAATGGTCGATGGGAAAATCGTCAAAACCGGTGGTAAAGAACTCGTAAAAGAACTTGAAAAAGAAGGCTACAGGGTCTTTGGGGGTAATAATGAAAAGGTCAGTTTCGCTGGACGACACCTATAGATATGGATTTAAGACTGAATTTAAAGAGGCCTACAAAGCTCCACCTGGACTATCCCGCGATATGGTTATTGAGATTTCCCGGATGAAAGGAGAACCTGACTGGATGCTCGATTTTAGACTAAGGGCACTTGAAATCTTCTTGAAAAAACCCATGCCTACATGGGGAGCACCGCTTGACGACATTGATTTCTCTGAGATTCGCTACTATGTAAAGCCGACAGATAAAAAGGGGACCAGCTGGGAAGAAATTCCCGAAGAGATCAAAGAGACCTTTGAAAAGCTGGGCATTCCTGAGGCAGAGAGAAAGTTTCTTGCCGGTGTAGGTGCACAATACGAATCTGAGGTAGTTTATCACAGACTCAAAGAAGAATGGGAACGTCTTGGGGTAATTTTTCTCGACACAGATTCTGCACTAAAGAGATATCCTGACTTTTTTAAAAAATATTTTGGTAAACTCGTTCCACCGGAAGACAACAAGTTTGCCGCGTTAAACTCGGCATTCTGGAGTGGTGGTTCTTTTATCTATGTGCCAAAGGGAGTTCAGGTTACTATTCCACTTCAGGCATATTTTAGAATAAATGCTGAATCCATGGGGCAATTTGAAAGGACACTTATAATAGTGGACGAGGGCGCAAGTGTTCATTATATCGAAGGATGTACGGCCCCGATTTACAAAAAAGACTCTTTACACGCGGCAGTGGTAGAAATCTTTGCTTTGAAAGGCTCAAAAATTCAGTACACTACCATTCAAAACTGGTCAAGGAATGTCTTCAACCTTGTGACAAAAAGGGCTATCGCCCACGAAGATGCCACTGTGATCTGGGTTGACGCAAATATTGGAAGCAGGGTTACTATGAAGTATCCGGCAGTAATCCTCAAAGGGGAAAGAAGTAAAGCTGACATCCTGTCATTGTCTATGGCCACAAGAGGGCAGCATCAGGATACCGGTGGAAAGGTAATCCATCTTGCGCCAAATACCACCTCGACGATTACCTCAAAATCCGTCAGCATGAAGGGCGGGGTAACCTCATACCGTGGACTCGTTCACATCGGAAAATCGGCAACAGGCAGCAAAACAAATGTCAAATGCGATGCACTCATCCTTGACAGTAAGAGCAAAACAAACACCTATCCATACATTGAGGTAAAAAACAAACACTCAAAAGTCGAGCACGAGGCAACTGTTAGTAAGGTTTCCGAGGAGCAGCTGTATTACTTGAAAACAAGGGGGATTGGTGAGGATGACGCAAGACTTATGGTGGTATCTGGATTCGTGGACTCCATCGTAAGAGAATTGCCT
>WFZT01000256.1 GCA_015489415.1 Caldifarciminota bacterium
ACACCATCTCATATATCGCCTCTGAAAGATCAAAACTCAATCCCTCCTTCTCCGCTACTCTCCTGAAAAATTTATGTAACCCTGCCTTCTTCCAGAGATACTTGAAAAGATATGCCCTTCCCATCTCCCTCGCATCCTTGAGGAAAAGATTTGGCATCCCCTTCCTCTCGTTCTGAAACTCCTCAAGCTTACCAGCTATCTCCAGGAGTTTATAGGCCAATCTTTCGAGGGAGCCGGATTTCAGGAGTTGGTCTTTTCTGCCGAGGGTACCGATGATTTTTTGTTTAACTTTTTTGCCGACTCTGTAAGAGTGGACGATTTGGATATATGTTACCTCTTTGCCGGATTTTCTTTTATGAGTGATTTCTCTGATGAATGGCATGGTATCACCATTATAGAGTTGTGTCCTGGTAATGTCAAGAAATTTACTACCGATAACGTAACACTACAAGAAGGGGTAGTGAGGTAAATAAAATGAGCCTTATTTCAAAAATTTTTCTTTAAAAATCCTCCTTTCGTGTCAAAGATAAGTCTGTGATTACAAATTTAGTTTGATAATCTCTCAGACAGTAAATATCTGCGTAGTGACCTACTGTAGAACTACAATAATACTTTGGAGCTCTATACAAAAGACATCAGACTATAAATGCCAATTTGACAGATTAAAAAAGAAGTCGAACAGGGAGAATACATAAACACCTGCGGCCAAACTACTGTATGTTTTGTTATTGGTCGAGAGATATTTGTGCATTAAACCAGCGGTTGCAACAAGATACGCTATTCCCCTTGGGTTGCCATGATAAATATGCCCACCACCGGGAACTAACAATGCATCCATAACTCCCACTGCCTCGTTTAAAGCGGGATTGGTGTAAGGGAACCTTTTGTATGGATAATGCAATGACACAGATACCCAATATTTTCCGACAAGAAGGTGGTAATGCGGATTTGGTTTGAGCCAGTTCTCGGCAACATCTACATCCACCACTCCAAGCTTAATTCCCAATCCCTTCGTTCCGTAATCAAAATCCTCAAGTGTGTCACTGACATGCACGTTGCCAAACCTGATATATATGGTTTTCAGAAATCCTATCTCAGTCCCTGCCATATACCATTTAACCGGTGGTCCTTTTACCAGATCCCGCTGGTATTCATAGTCGAAAAGGATTTCAAAGAATTGCCCGATAGACGATTTCATTAATTTATCATAGGATTTATCAAGACGAAAAGCTGCCCCCACTTTTAAAAGTCTTGGAAGTGGGAGTTTTGATCCGCTGTGATACTTTATATCAGGTCCTATATTTTGTATAGCCAATCCCAAATCCACACCATATTCGGATTTAAAAGCGAGTCCAAAATCGAAAGCGTAATCTTTTGCATGCGCACAGGCTCTTGAACCACATAGCGATTCTGCCATCGCTTCGGAGACAAAAGTCTGGAGTATATGCTTAAACCCAACTCCTAAACTCAAATAGGGTCTAAGTCGTTTCGCCAACCCGATTTCGAAGATACGATCATTTGGATTAATTGTATCGTTGAATGCTATGAACCGTCCCGCGAAAAAAGTTTGCTGTTGAACTCCCAACACAAAATCGCCCTTGAATGGCAATTTGTAAGTAAAACCAAGCATTTCATTCCGTGAAGTCGTATCATTAGCAAACCAGGATGGGACACGTCTGATACTGTCAGATGTAATGACAGGTATCAACGGATCAATCAAACCACCTGTCATTAAGTTGGTGGTGTAACTTGAGAATCCATCTTTGAATCCAATAGCCGCCGGATTATACGCCATTGCAGCAGGGGATTCAAAAAGTGCAACTCCCATGAATCTGCCAATTCCAGCATTTCGGGCATCCACAGGGACAGTTAGCGACAAACAGCCGGCATTTATCAAATAACTATATAACACTAATATCAAGGATGTTACTGACATCATAACCTCCTCCTTTTAATCATTTGTATTTTCACATTTCTCAATAGTCGTGTCAATAATTTTGTACGCTTTTTAAAATTTCTGAATAACCAAGACTTTGGAAAATTGTTTTCTGGTCCACTGATGTTCATTCAATTTTTAGTGCTACTTCTTGAAAAAGGTTATAGTGAATTTTGGGACGAGACTTGATTCCTAAATCACATACTCTTAATATCCTCTGAGTTGATTCTTTCTCCCTTTCCTATCTGGAGTTTACGGTTGATGTACCTTATTGAGATGGAAATGGAAGGGTATCTCATGGACATCTCCTTGTGGATGTAGTTTCCATCGGATTCGTTCGTCCATGATGATTTATAGGTGTGAAAGACATCCATAAATGCCAGTGTCACAGCGATATTCTTTATCTGAATCATATACCCAAATTGCGCACCAAAGACAGGGGCCATCTTACCAAATGTCTCTGTGTAAGGACCGATATATTGCACACCGGCCTGTATAAATCCAATGGGAATCACAAGGCCTGAGAACATAGCACGGACCATGTAAAACATTCCATCTTCAATCCCGGTGTCTTTTTTGAACCTGTAACGATAAATCTCAGGTGAGAGTGTGAATCTCATAAACCTTGAGAGTTTCCATTCAAGGTCAAAATTACCACCAATCTCTTTTCTATACGGGAAATTAACCTCTTTCTTAACTATGATCCCGGAATCCCCAACCTCCTCCACTTTGTTAAAGTAATCTTTCGAATAAAGATAATATCCTGAAGCCGAGAGATAAATTTTCTCTCCCAGAGGTGTTTCAAAAGATAGCTCATAGGAATCGTTAAACTGCGGCTTCAGCGATGGATTTCCTTTGTGCACCTCATTGGAAGTCTCCCATACGTCAACGGGATTAAGATCATAAGCGGAAGGCCTTCGAATCCTCCTCGAATAGCTAAAGGACAGCTTGGAGAACTGGCTCAAACGGGTGGAAACATAGAATGACGGGAAAATATCGGACCGTTTTATGGTGAAATTCCCGATTTTCCTGTCTGTTCCCTCAAATCTCAGACCGACAGCATAATTTAACTTCCTGTAACTACTCTTTATTTTAACATATCCGGCATTGACAACCCTTCTGCTGTTTAGAGGATTTTCGTATGTCGAATCACCGATAATTTCCGTTGATGTTGTGGATTCAAATTTTTTCATGCTATACCTGTATCCTGTGGATAATTTGAATTTTCCAATGGTTTTGTCTGCTGAAAAGTCAAAACGTAGTTGATTGAGGCTGCCGTCTCCTTTCATTCTTATTCCACCCACTGTATCCCCATCAACAATCTTCGGTGCCTCGTGAGATTTATCTGTATCTAACTTCCCCGCATAAAGCGAGGCATCTATACTACCCGATTCAAAATCCCTGGAGAAATCTATGGAACCTGAAAAGAAATTTGAGGTCCATTTCGCGACAATGGGATTTCTGTAGCTACCGGAGTCTGATCTGTAGAGAAAGTCACCGCTGTAATCCAGAATGTATTTCCCGGCCTCACCGTCGAATGTTAAGGTGGCATGTTTTCCGATGTTCAAATTTGCCCCGAGTCTAATGTTTTTGGGCAGGTCATGAGAATAGAAGTTGGTTTTATCAAGGGAAATTGTGTCAGATGGGTTTTTCATTTCCATTTCATACTGAAGTGCCTGAGAATATTTATTGTAATTTCCCATGCCATAAAAGCTGTTTTTACCTTTAACAGCACCTAAAGTGAAAGACACACCATAATTAGAAAATGTGCCGAATCTCAGTGAAAAGCTGTTCTCCACCTTGTATGTGGACTTTTTCAGCACAATATTGACGATAGCATTACTCTCAGGGTCATACTCGGCAGAAGGATTGGTTATTATCTCAATCCTTTCAATCTGGGATGCGGGAATTTCTTTCAACACCTGAGAAGGTTCGAGTAATGTGGGCTTATTGTTGATAAGGACTGTGTAATTTTTGCTGTTTTTAATAAGGACCTCACCTGTGATACTAACGGAGACACCAGGAACATTTCGTAACACATCACTCGCATTCCCACCTGATGAAATCACATCCTGTGAAGGGGTGACAATTGTCCTGTCAACCTCTCTTCTAACCCTTGGGGCTTTTGCCGTTGCCTTAACCGGGGAAGTTTTAATATAGCTGGGTGAAAGATAAATAACCCCGAGGTCTTTCACATCTCCATCCTTAATGGTAAACGTGTCAGTTCGGGCCTTCTGGTAGCCTATAAAATCCACTGTGGCATAGTATTTCCCGGGTTTTAACCTCTCAACCAAAAATTCACCTGTGGAATCCGCATAAGTCCCACCTGCCTGCTTACCACTTTTATCGAAGACAACGACAACTGCATACTCAACGGGCCTTGATGTGCCCTTTTCGAGCACCTTACCTTTAACAGCTCCATAGTTTATAAGGAGATATAGAAGAATTAGCTTCATTTTTCACCCCCTATCCGCATTTTATACTAAGTGAACTTTTTAAATTAATCCTGCGTTTCTTTTTGCCTTTCTTGCTGGTTTCACATCCAAGACTGAGGAGCGAGCAGAAAGAGTAGCTCATGGTACTTTTCCCTTTTGTTTTATCCTTGCTTTGCATCCCCAGAATCTGGAGACTGAGGACCTGCCACATAATTTTACCTCCTCTCAAGTTTTATAACCCTATCAAATCTATTCTTAATAGAATTGTGGCTTATTATGATAAGTGTTTTGCGATAAGTATTTTCAAAAATCAAATCCATTGCTAAATTTTTACTCAAACTATCGAGATTTACAAGTGGCTCATCAAAAATATAGATATCAGCATCTCTTATAAGGGTAAGTGTGATTGTGAACTTCTTCCTCTGGCCCATAGAGAGCTCCCCTGGTGTCTTATCAAGGTAATCCTCTAACTGAAAAAGCTTTATTAACTCAAAAAACTTATTTCTTTCGTCCAGAACAGCGTACTCGCGAAGTCTTAATGAGGGGAGATTATCTGGCATCAAGCTTACTTTCTTGAGAAGGGTGACCTGCCCCTCAGGTATTATTAGTCCAGAGATTATATTGGCAAGGGTGGTTTTTCCGCTGCCATTCTCTCCAAGTATGAGGATTTTCTCACCAGGATTAATAATCAGTGAGAAATTGTCTAACACCCGAGATTTCCCATCGTAAGAGAAACTTACATTTTTCAAAATAATTTTTTCACCAAACTGCACCGCTCGGCCATTTTGCACGTTTATAAAGTTTTCAAGCCTATCATAAATAGCCATTGCCCCAGCGATTTCCGGGATTATTCCTATAAATCTCTGGACTGCACCAATAAACCCCCAGAAAGTGTTCATAAATCCCATGAAGCTACCAAACGTCATTTTATCGATTATCATTAAATAGCCACTAACTATAATCACCGATAGTTCAGAAAGAGACAAAAATATAGAGCTTAGCGTATCAAAACCCGTAGCATATTCGAAATTTTTTAAGTAGATGGATAAGAATTTAGACAATCTGTCTATAAACTTGCCGACTATAAAATCATGAAACTGGAAAGATTTTATAAACTTAACAGACCGTATTACATCAGTTATCGTTTCTCTTAATTTAGCTTCACTCTCTCGCTCCTTGTCAGTATATTCTTTAATTTTTTGCGAAAAATAAGAGGACAAAAAATATGTCACGGGAATAATCAGAAAAAGGATGAGGGTAGCATAGACAGAAAAATACAACAGGAGTGCCAGGGATAAAATCAAGCCAATCCCCAGATTTATAGCATCAATAGCACCGGAAACAAGCTCATTACTCAGTGATTCAGGTTCTTCATAAATTCTCGAGAGATAATATCCGGAATCTTTTGTGATTATTTCTTTGTAGGGCCTCTTTAGAAAAGCATTTATCGTATTCTTAAGCCAGTATTTTGTAACCCGTATTTTGAATTTTTCCAGAAGCAAAGAGTAATGGTAATTTAAAACTCTCCAGAATATCGAGACAAAAATGAATATAGAAACCAGTAAAATAAACAGTCTAAGGTTTTTCCCTTTGATACCCTCGTCAAATATGAACTTTAAGACAAGAGGATTTGAAAGAGTAAAGATGTTTAAAATTAGAGAATACAGGACAAGTCCCCAAAATCCTCTCTCAAAAGGTTTTATTATGCTATACAATCTTTTCATTCGAGATCAAAGAGCAACCGTTTATCCCTATTAATAGTCCTGCAAAGAAAAGACATAATTCCGCTGCACCCTGTACCGTAATCACAGCTTATGCGAAATAGTCCGTCTGAAGGGAAAGTGATGCCTTCGGGTCTTTTTATCATAAACAAAGACACACCTTTTATTAGCCTTTGGAGATGGTTATCAAGGTTTCCCTTAAAAGGCATCGCGTCGATTATAGTCTCTCCCATTCCGGATAATCCATTAAGTTGTCCAGGGAATATGGCATACTTTCTTGTTATATCTTGTAAACCTTTGTGTATATATTCTTGCTTGAAAGGAGTTACCTGATTAATTCTGAGCAACACAGAAATAATTCCAGAGGTTCCATACTTTACGTATGGCATTACAGTGGAACTGTGCTCCTTAGATGGATGCCATGAAATTGCATCTTTGTAATCAACAGCATGAGAGAGGTCAAAATCCATGAGCCTTTGAGATAGGTTTAAAAATCTTTCATCTCTTGTTGCTAAATATAAGTAAAGCATGAAAAGTGCGACACCTGAAGCACCATGTGCATATCCGTAATGAACATCACCATCTGTTCCCTTGAAATATAGTGAATTGTCAGCCTCCTCAAGCTTATTGGAAATCATCTCTGAAAGTTGCACCGCGTGGGAAAGATAAATGTCCTCCTTGAATTTGTGATAAAACTGAAGGCTGGTGATTCCAATTCCTGCCATACCGTAAAACATATCAACTGAATCCGATACAAGGGGATGGGATAAGGCTTTATCGAATACTTTAATTCCAAGCTCTTCGTGCCCTAATTCCAGAAGTGTCCATGCAATCCCACTAAGCCCAATATAAAGGCCAGGTGGAATGTCTCTCTCATCAAAATCCTGATTTACAAACCACTCAAGTTGCTTTTTGTGTGGTGAAAAGCCACATTTCAGCATAGACAGCAAAATCCCGCTAATACCATAAGCAACACTGTAAATATTTGTCATGTATGCTTCAGCGTAAAGAGGAAACGGAGCTCCCAATTCCCTTTCCCACTTGTTGGAATTGAAAAGGTACTTCCTTATACCCTTTATTATCCTGTTTATCTCTGCATCTGTAAGTACGCTTGTTTGTCTTTTAAAAGGCTTAGGGAATCGAAGTTTTCTCAAACTGGATTTTAGAAACCTCAAATCAACGCGGTCATCTCCACTGGTGCTGATACTGATTATTTTCTTTAATTTTGTTGGGAAATTCATATCAACAATAATGTCCTTCAAATATCTATCGCGTGCATCGGGAGCAAGTGAGAAAAATTGATTTATGGGGAATATCGCGGCCATCATGTTTTCACCAATTGAATAGATATCGTCAGAAAATTCTGGCATTTCATTCAATATCTGGTTGGGAGAGGCAAACCCTGGAGTGAAAATTTGAATCCACCTGTCACTTCCCATCAGATAGGCACTCTCAAAATCTATCAACTTAACACTAAGGTCATCCTGAATAATGATGTTATTATGTGATAGATCCCTGAAAATAATTCCCCTACTGTGCAATTTCTCGATAGAGTCAATGAGATTAAGAAATATCTTCCGATACGACCGGAAATAATTTTTGTAGTCTTCAAACTCTGGATTGGTTTTCAATATGGGAGAATTAACGACAACATATTCTCTCAAATCCATCCCCTTAATAAATTCCTCAACAAGGAAGAAATGTTCCCATTCTTTAAAATACGAAATCGGTTTTGGAGCTATACCAAGGTCCTCGATTCTTTTGAGGATTTCAAATTCTTTTTCAAGAAGGTCCTTTGCGGATATATTCTCCTGAAGGTTAACAAACGGCCTTGCCTCTTTAAGGATAACCTCCTGATTATTAAAAGTATCAACTGCTTTATATACACCTCCTGAATTGGAAAACGAGATGGGGAATAGGACTTTATACCTATTATTCAGGAGAATATTCTCCTCATACCTGGGCTCTTGACCAAAAGGGTCTTTTACCCATGGTGGAGGATTATAGAATGGAGGTCTATTGTCCTGTATGAATTCTCCTTCGGGAGTTTTGATAAGCGAAATTTTGTATCCCTCGACCGTCAACTTTTCCATCGGCTGAAATCCACCATAACGATAGTAAATCACCTTAGCGTCTCTATATCTCATATCTGACAGAATATAGGGGCCCATATAACTGTGTAATTCGTTGTAAAGTTCCTGGATAAGTGGCTTGAATAATCTCTCAGGGGGATAGATAGTAATGAACTTTCCACTCCCTCCTCGACTCCAATTTTTGGAGTTCAAGAGAGTTAGCACAAATTCATTACAGGCAAATTTGAAGTTTACCTTATTTGAAACAAGGATTGGAACTGTCTTTTGCAGGATTTCTCCGGCATTTTGGGGAATAGCTGATATATGAATTTTCCAGCCCTGCTCGGGGAACTCATTCGCTTCGTTAAATACGAAGGTCCAGATACCCTGATCTTCTAAATGCCATCCCAGTTTTAGATGAGATTTAACAATCTGTTTGTAATTTTCTCCGCACTCAATATAGTCAATAGGAATATAAAAATCACTATTCAGAATAATAAACTGAAAAAGGTCAATCTGTTCGTACATGGTAGCTTTAGTCAGGTTTTTATGGTGCCGAGCACCCGCAGGGTGCTCGGCACCATATTTTTACTTTCCACGTCCCCGTCCACAACCTATACTCAGAGTTGAACAGAAGAGATAACTCATACAGCTTCCGTGACACCCGCCATTATCGTCATTCATTACTCTCGTTCCCATTCTTTGCAGTGATAGCACTCTATACATAGCTTTACCTCCTTTTTAAGTTTTTCGATAGCGCGCTACCATTATTATTTAATAGCAATTTTTCTTCCGTAGAAATAACGAAACGTAAAGTATAGTAATATAGAGGATTTTCGTCTCTTGCATTTATGAGGTTCAATGCAAAGTGTAAACTAATTAGTTTACACTGGTTTGCTTTTAAATGTTGTAAGTGTTGATAGTATCACAACTTATGTGTGTCAACTAATTGTTTACAGTACTTTTGTACTATTTAGTGGGATATTCCCAGTATTCATGCGGGTTTTGCTGTGTCAACTACCTTGTTTACACTTCTGTGGAACATGTATAAACTCGTTTCGAATTTGTGCCCCTTTTGATAAATTTGAGTCTGGAATTTCAGGAAAGTCACGATGCATGATATAATTACATTGATCAATAATTCTTAGTAAATTTTATCCACACACCTGCTGAGGGGATGGGAATTCTTACAAATTTATCCTCGCCCGGTTCAAATCCAATGTCGGGCTTAATACCAATTAGATTAAATATTCCAAGAACAAACCTGCTCTCTGAGCCCAGGAAGTGAAACCTGTGTGCCCAGCTTACATCTACCCTGAGGTAAACCTTTGAATTAATAGTCCTGGGCTTCTCATATACTATAGGTCCAATATCGGTGTCACCATAAAACTCAGGAATCTTAATTCCACTCTTAAAGTAAATGGGAACATCAATCACGTTCTTACCCCATCTAAGAGATGGCATGAGTTTAATTGAAATTTCCGGAGTGTATGGGAGTGGAAACTTTGTTTTTCCCGTGCTCTCAAATCCTTTCAAAATACCCACATCTCCACTCAATCGCCAGAATTGCTTTCCGAAAGAAAACGAGACATAAGCACCTGCGGCAAATTTCCTTACATGGAAAAGTGAATCGTATGGAATTAGGTTCCATAGGGTGTCACTACTGCTGATAACAGTATCTACCCTTGCAAGCTCGGCTATGTAATACTCATGGGGATAATATCTTACAAATCCACCAAATGTAACTTTTTCTCCACCGGATTCAGCCTGCAAATAATAATTTTTTGTCATTTTATTGGCCACACCTAACCATCCGCTATTAGGTGAAGATTCCACCTGTGAATTGGCACCAGATGTGATTCTCAAATAATATCTTCTCCACAGGTATCCAAATCCAAATTGAGGCATGAGGTCAATCTTCCACCTCCCATTTTTTATTATCTTGAACATAGGTGTAATACGAAAGCCACCAAACTTCATTCCTCTCCAGATTTGGCCTTCAAAAACCCTATAGCTGCCGTTCATCCACGGGAAGTATTTCGAATTTGCATCAATTTTCAAAAATCTAAAATGGAAGCCAAGAGAAAATGGAGCTTTTCCCACAATCCCAAAGCTTTCTGAGCTGGAAGCATCCTTTTCACCTGTATCCAGATATTTCAAATGATAAATACCGCTGCTAAAATACACCCTACACTCACCAATCCTCATTCCTGACATAAAATTTAGAAAATCCCACTCTATCATATCAGTAACACTGTCCCGTGCAAAGTCATAGGAAATATATGAAATGAAATTGCGAAATCTCCCGATAACATCTCCAAAATAGTAGAGAATATTTTTGGTCATTAAATAGACCGGAAGCGACATGGATGTGAATCTTATTGAAGCTAAAAAGTCCTTTCTCGAATGGACAAAATTGATAGATGAGGTTGGATCAACAAAGAGTTCATCTGTCCTATCATTCCTTAAATGAAAATTGATGGCCGAAGACACCTTCAGGGAAAGTTCAGGTGGAATATAGACCGTGTAAAAGTCATAAGATTTTAAAGAATAGACAGGAACAGCGGTTGTAAAGCCAAAATGGAAAGGGAAAACAAGGGGGTAACCTTCGATAAAGGCAGAGTTTTCACCTGGTACAGCACCTTTTACATAGAATGAAAAAGGTAAGAGCTCATTTCCAGGCTCAACAAACGGTAGATTCAATATGGGCCTTAAGGGATCAGGAGCTATGGGAGATGGTGTTTCAATAATAGATTCTCTCTTAATTTTCACATCTCCTGATGGTAATGGTGAAGAGATAACTTCAACTTCTTCAGTTTTGTATTCGATTGGGGTAAGGATGAAGGTTAGAGTGGTGTCTTTGGTCAGGTAGAGTGTATCCTGAATGGAGTGCCAGCCGGGAGCGGAGATGTAGAAAATATTAAGAGGGTGGGGGAGGGCGACGAAGTCGCCCTCCCCCACCCTCTTAACCTCTCCATCGGATTTTATCACTATCTCAGCATCTTTTATATGCCTCAACGAAGAATCAACAACATTTACTCTAACCAAAATTCCTGCCAATAAAAGTATCAGCACCATAAATCCCCCAGGGAATTAATATCGACTTAAATCAAATTTACCATGGTGAATGTGGAACCACACATTTTATTATACTAAAACCGATTAAATGATGCACTTTTAAATTTTTTAAGAATCTCCTTCCCCACAAGCTTTGCTTGTGGGGAAGGTAGGGAAGGGGCCTCTTTAAATTTATATCAAGGTTACCCCCTCCCAACCTCCCCCACGCACAAGAGTGCGTGGGGGAGGAATTCAATGAGATGAATTTGATGTTCCACGTTATGTGCTGATTATGGAAATATTCCCGGTTAATTTAAAGACATTATGGTATTAGAAATGAGGATTTATTATTGTATCTATATCCCCACATAACTTTTAAACTTAACCATGAAATTAACCTGCGGGGAGCCATTTATTTCGGTCCTGTTTATCACAAAATAAAGGAAAGTTCCAGGCTTTATGCGGTATTCCGTCAAAAAGTTTACCTCATTCCTTTTTGAAATCTCAGAATGCTGCACAAAGAGTCTTGCCCTTAAGTCATTGGTAAGATTGTATTTTGCCTTCAAATATATGCGCTTCTGCGTGTAAAAAGGCTCGCTGTCGTAGCCGTATCCAGATGCGAGCAAGAGCTTTTCACCTTTGTACGAATATTCTGCAGAGTAGTATTTTTGGACCCCTCCAAAGTAACGACCAAACTGTGTCTCAATTTCAATGTAGTGATGTGTCAGGGGCTGGTAGTCTATCTCAAAGTAATGCAACAAGTTATCATATATCGTATTGCCAGCGTTCCTTCTCTAGGGTATAAGGTTATATACCACCCGTAGATTACTGAGAATTCCAGCTGAGGCCACTATTGAACCACTATTTTCATAGAGTTTTCCGTTTAGGTATTCTCCATGTGTCCCACCTATACTTAAGTAGCCATTGGGTAAGATTTTGCTATCCCTTGAAAAATTGTAGGTGAGATAAAGCCATGCGGAGCGAGTGTATAAGGGATATGGTATGTAAGCTGTATTTATTCTCACACTATCAAGTCTCTCCAACCCGGCTTCCACATCCACTCCGGATTCAACAAACCGGTAAATGTGTAAAAAGAAATCACTCTTTGACGAACGGTCCAGTGTATATTGCATATTTACTCTGAGCTGAAAGGGAAGGTAAAACATTGCATCAAGACCTTTTGCTTCAAAACTGTCCCTGCTACTTAGATAAAAGAGCCCAAAGTCCCCGTATTCGGTTGAGTATAATCCCCTGACTCCACCGGTGAGACGTTTCCTTCTAAAATAGCCTGACAGTGTGTCCCCTTCCTCAATAAGGAATGCATTGAAGCTCATATTTTCTCTCTTAACATTTGCCTTTACCCCTGCATCTATCTCCGTCAGGCTCCTCGTGTAAAGTACCATAAAGGGCAGGTTCCATAGCTCAAAACCATGCATGAAAAAGGGACGCTTTTCCGGATAGTAGAGCATCTGTAATTTGTCGAGATTAAATCGTTCCACATCACTTTCCACTGTTGCGTAGTCCGGATTCACTGTTATCGCAAGCTCTCCAGTCTGATTCTTTAAAGTTATGTCCTCCCCTTCTTTAAAGAAAACACCTCCACTGTCACGGTAAACCGCCACATAGGGCTCAATAAATAACTTTGTCCCTGCTTTTCTCTTCTCAACCGGGAGAGCAACCCTCTGAGTAAAAGTGAGATCATAGAAGTTTGAGCCCACAATGGGCACATAAGTCCCTGACTCATACCTGCCTACGCCTCCGAGCTTTGCGCTCCTGACGAGGTTGACGTACAGGATGAGACTGTCTTTGTATTCAAGGTTTAGTCGATCAAGAGGAATCCTGACATTTGCAACCCATAAAGAATCATCAAACCTCTTTGAGCTCACATTCCAGACATAATCCCAGGCTTTTCTTTTTGTGCTTTTATGGACGATTACTCCGTCGCTTTTTATACCATTTGCATTTATCAGGAAGAAATAACCCGTATTCCTGTCCTGTGTGATTACAATACCGAAGAAATCTTCACCGGGCTTTATTTCATCCCTGTCAAGAGATTCCGTGTAAATTCCATACTTAGAGTGGCATTTTGCATTAATCACGAGTGTGTCATTAACCAGTTCCACAGTCGCAAATGTCCGGTTTTCCATCATTTCCCCACTATTCGGGAAGAAACGGTGAAAATTGTTAAAGCTTAGCGCAATGATCAACAACACAAACATATCAACCTCCTGCACTCTGGTATTTATTTATTGAAGCAAAAAGCAAAATTCGAGATAAATAGAAGTGTACTACACTGATAAAGACGCTTAAAATCACCCAATAGTTTCTATTTTGTATAATAACTATAGCCGGGGCATTGGCAATTATTACAATTGGAAATATAAACGTGAAAAATATCCTTTCAATTAATCCTCTAAACACATCAAAGGGATATTCAGCGTATTTGAAAATCTCCATTTGTAAAGAATAGAAAGCAGAAACTCTGGTAGTGTAAAAAGAAATGATAGAAGAATATAAACTGAATATATAACGCAAAGACACACCTGTTATCAAAAGAATGATAAATACAATTACGTTAAAAACATTAATTGTAAGTTGTAATAATTTCATAGCGTGAAGGATAACCAAAATCGAGAAAAGCAGGGAAGATAAAGTCTGGAATTTGAATCTTCCTATACTAAGAAAAAATTGTACATCAATAGGCTTAATTAGCGCGTAATCCAATGTACCTTTTCTTACAAAAGCAGAAATCCTTCGCACATTTTTCTCAAATAATAACCTATAAAAAGAATCCGCAAAATTTGCAATACCTACCAATAAAAGTGTTGATTCATAGTTCCAGCTACCAATAGAATCTATGTTGTTGTAAAGTGCTTTGAAAAATATCACCGAAAAAATCAGCCCAAAAGTATCAGATACTATAAGCAGAATAGCGTCGCCCTTAAAAATACTGTAGGATACAATTTGATTTACCAGTTGTAATTTGAATATTTTTAGATACTTCCTCATCTGTTATCCACCCACTGCTCTATATTTTTTTAAACCCTCCCTCCAGACAAATAAATTGATTATAGCGAAAAGCAATATCCAAAAAAGGTACGAATATATTATACCTTTATTCAGATCTTTCTTTCCGAGATATATCTCTACTGGATAAAAAACAAGTAATCTCAAGGGCAAGTATAAGGATATCTTATATAATAAACCCGGGAGCATACTAATTGGTAACAAAATTCCAGAAAAAACTGGAACAATAAAGTTTACAAAACTTTCAAGCCCTGCAAAGTTTTCTAAAAACAGAGTAAAAATACTAAAAAAGAAACTAATAAGTGCACCTAATATGTAAGAAAGCAAAAAAGATAATAGAAATGCGGGTATCTTATTTGGATTCAGTATCAGAAACTTAGCGAAAATGAGTACATATATTATCAAAAAAGCCGTGACAACACTCAAATAAACTATATTACTCCCGAGTCTTAAGAAAAATGTATACCAGAAATAATTAACAGGTTTTATCAGTAAAAAATTTAACCGCCCGTTTTTAATATCCATAACAATATCATAATTTAACACAGGGTAGGTAAAATCCTGCGCAAACAATACTATAAAATAATAAGTGATTATGTCTTTAAGCGAGTAATCTGCTACAGAATTATTGGCAAAGAATACTCCCCTCCAGAAAATAACAGCGATAATAAAAGGAATAGCTATAACAGCAAAACTGATAACAAGATTTGCTCTATAAGTTAGGGTTTCCGCCATAGAATTGTAAATTAATCTCACATATTTACTCATCTTTCTTAATCCCCTTAGAGGCCATAATAATACGAGCAACTTCTTCAAGGTCAGGTTTTCTATGCCTAATCTCAACTATAGAACCGTTGTTACTTGTTAAAATTTTCCTTAGAAAATCTGGCATTTCTTCTTTTTTAACTTTATAAGATTTTTTCACAAATCCTTTACCTGTACCAAACGTTACTTCAACATATTCGTGAGAAAGAGTTCTGGAGATTAATTTATCTATAGATCCATCATAAATAATTTCTCCATTCATTATAAAGATCACCCTATTGGATAATTCTTCAATATCCTTCATGTAGTAACTTGTCAGGATTATGGTTTTCTGAAATTCCTTGTTATAAGCGGATAAAAACTCTCTTATAGAAGTTTGAGACATCACGTCCAGTCCAATAGTCGGTTCGTCAAGAAATATTATGTCCGGGTTATGAATTAAAGCGGCAACAATCTCCATCTTCATCCTCTCTCCCATAGAAAGATGTCTGACAGGATAATTGACAAGTTTTCCAGCATCAAGCATATCCAATAAAGTATTAATTTGCTTTTTGAAAATATGATCAGGTACCTCATATATCTCTTTGAAGAGTAAAAAACTATCCATTGCCGGAATATCCCACCATAATTGATTTTTTTGTCCCATTATAAGGGTTATTTTTTTCAGAAACTCCCTTTTACGTTTCCAGGGAGTAAAACCAAGAACCTCCACATCCCCTCCAGATGGATAAAGTATACCCGATAGTATTTTTAGGGTAGTAGTTTTACCTGCTCCGTTGGGTCCGATATAACCTATGATTTCTCCTTTTCTTACAGTAAAACTTACTTTTTTAAGCGCTTGTATCTGTGTATATTGCCTTCTAAAAAAATCCTTTATTACGTTCTTTAGACCAGATTCTCGACGCTGCCTCTTATATACTTTTTCCAGATTTTTTACACTGACAACAATATCCATTTGGGAATTATATATTGTTACAAAGAGTCTACAAAGTTAGAGATACTATCATCATGTTTTATATTTCTCCAGTATTTTTATGCTATTTGTGGAATTTTCTCAGTCTTCATGCGGGTTTTGCTGTGTCAACTACCCTGTTTACACCTTTTAATCGCAAAATTTTGGCAGCCTCCGGCTCCATCGTGTCCGGAAGAGAATTCTTCATAAATAAAAATAAAAACTTACCGTCTATAATCCGCGGGATTTATCCTGTAAGCGCGGAACATCTTATATAGGTATTGCCTCGAAACCCCCAGCCGGCTTGCCGTTTCTTTTACATTCCCTCCTGTTTTACTCAGCTCATTTATTATCAGCTCAGGTCTAATCCTTCCATTGCTATCCGCTTTATTGTGATTCCTTACGTTCTCTGGTAGGTCTGATATCTCTATTGTATGCTTCCCCAATGAGTTCAATTCCACAAGAAAATTCAATAGCTCCCTCAAATTGCCGGGCCAGGAATACTCTTTCATCTTTTCGATTGCATCCGGGGTAAACTTCAATGGTTTGAGATTCTTAATCTTTATCAATAACTCTATGATTTCCTCTAACACAAAGAGTCTTGCCCGAAGAGGAGGCAGTTCTATCTCACATGTTTTAATCCTGTGGTACAGGTCTTCCCTCAATTTCCCCTCGGTCAGGGCACCCTTTATATATATGTTTGTCGCAAAAATTATACCTGCGTTTAGATGGATATAATTTTTACCTCCCACCCTTCTGTATCTCCTCTCGTCCAGGAAAATAAGCAACTTTTTCTGGTATCGGAGGTCCAGATTCCCAATTTCATCAAAGAAAACAGTTCCACCCTGCGCCAGATCGAGCAGTCCTACTTTACCTTCGATTAATCCGCCGGTGAAAGTTCCCCTATCGTATCCAAACAGCTGCGATTCAAAGAGGTCATTTTCAAGAGATGCAAGATCAACTCGTACAAATTCTCCATCTTTCCATCTGGATGCTCTATGAATTTCCCGGGCGAGGAAACTTTTCCCCACCCCTGTCTCTCCTCTGATTAGAATAGGGAATCCTTTATTAAACATCTCGAGGCACCTTAAAACTTTTTCCCTGATCCCCAAGGGCAGTCCAGCAAAATTCATACTAACCACTCCTGTTCTGGGAGATTGTAAAGGACGGATAGTAAACATTTCAAATAGTTCTTAGAAATGAGTCAAAATGAAGTACTAAATACAACTATTAGACAAATTTTAACCCAATCAAAAATCCACACATAAAAATCTACATATCCATTTCTTTTTGTACTCAAATCTGGGACCTTTGAATAGTTCTATAAAACATCCAGGTCACTTATGAGA
>WFZT01000257.1 GCA_015489415.1 Caldifarciminota bacterium
GTGCATGGTTTACCCCTTAGCCCGTTAAAACGCCAAAAATTGTGGTTAATGGTTGCACCTGAACCGTGGCGTCTTCTGGCTGATCCGCTCCTGCGCACCCCTGAGGAATGGTATGACCGTCCTTCGTCTTTAGCCCTGGATATTGCTTTAGATGGGATAGTTCTCTTTGATGCTCACGGGCGAATGAGAGATTATTTGCGTCGCTTGCGTCGAGCTATGGAACGAACGGGCAGAAAACGCGTTAACAAAGGTAAGCAAATGCTATGGGTATCTGAGAGAAAAGGGCTTCGGCCGTGGTTCAAAGAAATCTGGGAGGCACAAGCGTGAATCCAGTTGTGTATCGCATACGGTTAGCAAAAGGTTTTTTAAACGAGGCAGAAGAAGACTATAGTTTCGAACGGTGGCGGTCATGTGTTTCCAACGCTCAACTTGCTGTGGAAAATGCTCTTAAAGCTCTGATCGCTTTGTATGAACCGGTTCCACAAACTCACAATCCGGCAAAAATTCTAATGGATCTGATTTCTCGCGGTGAGATATCGTCTCAAAGCAGCACCGCTATTCAGAATATATTGGAATACGCATCAAGCTTAAGCCCGCAAATTCACATACAAACTGATTATGGAGATGAAGCCCACGGTCTGACACCATGGGAACTTTTTTCTGAAGAGGATGCCCGCGAGGCACTTGCCATCGCCCGCCGGGTGGTGGAAATGGCCGAGGCAATAATTAAAACAACGGGAGGTAATGATGAAACATGAATTTTGGGCAGAGTTTGATTTATACAAAACCTCAGAACGCGGTAGAGAAGAGGATAACAAAAAGCTGATAGATTCTATTGTAGATAGAGGTCCTGAATCTAATTTCGCTCGCTGGAAATTTGATCCCTTTCTCCGACAGCAAATTTTAGCTCAAGTATTGGCCTCACAGGCGAGAGTTAGATATACCAAAAGGAATAAGTCGAAGAACGAAAAAATTAAAGAGTATGCCAAAACAGGGAAGTTGCAAGACCAAGAGCCAAGTGGCCTGTTATTTTGGTATTATGGCTATGAAGAACATGGGAAAGTAAAAATAAATGCTCAAATTCCTTCCGGTCCCTTCCAGACACATCTTAGCATTCAATATCAGAGATACATAAGGCCTGTTTTCAAATATCCGTTTATTCCTCGTGTTTCTGAATTTCCTTCTGGCTCCTGGGCAATTCAAATCACCTTTACCTTACGCAAGCCATACATTAGCAGAGACGACATTGATTTTTACATTATTGATAACCCTGTCAAGAAAGAATGGGTCTTCAAAGTGCCTTATGTGGCACCAAGTCAATGGAAAGGGGCGCTGCGGGCTGCAATGGTGCGCAAGTTGGTAGAATGGTGGCAAAGTCAGGATACTAAGGACCCCAAAGAGTTTGCCAGACGCCGCTTTCGCATGGTATTGCTTTTTGGGGATGAGAAAGGAGAAGAATCAGGCTCGATCAAAGGCTTAGCAAAATATCTGGATGAAGTTGGAGGCGATGAAGCGGCAAGGCTTTTCAGAGAAAAGGTGCGTAAATATTTTAGTATCCCTGAGGATAAACCAATGCCACATTTTCAAGGGCATCTTCACTTCTACCCAACCTTCTTTGACCGCATAGGATTGGAGGTTATCAACCCTCACGACCGTAAAACAGGCGCAAGTGCAAAAGGACCCATTTATTTCGAATGTGTGCCAGCAGGAACGAGAGGGGTGTTTACGGTGCTTTATTTGCCTTCAGATTTGAGTGATAAGCCTGAAGAAGCACAGAATCAAGCGAAGAGGGATCTGAAAGCCGTTCTGCGAGGTCTCTATGCTATGTTTAAAAGGTATGGATTTGGAGCAAAGACAAGCAGTGGGTATGGTGTAGTTAAGGATGTTACTTGTAAGGTATTGAAAAATTGGAAGATTCACACAGAGGCACAGGGAGCACAGGGATAAAATTTCTCCGTGCTCTCTGTGTCCCCGTGTGAAAAATATTGGGGGTGAGTAATGCACGAAAATGAGATTGGCACGATGGTCGTTCGGACAGCTGTTGAACTTCACAAAGACCTTGGACCGGGGCTGTTAGAAAGCGTTTACGAAATACTTCTGGCCCACCGATTACGGCAAAAAGGGTTGAGAGTGGAACGGCAGGTTTCCATACCTATTGAATTCGATGGTTACCGCTTCGAGGAAGGTTTTCGGGCGGATTTAATTGTGGAGGACAAAGTGATCATAGAGCTAAAATCGGTTGAGCAGGTGAATTCAGCTCACAAGAAGCAGGTGCTCACTTATCTCAAGCTCACAGGTCTGAAATTGGGATATTTGCTTAATTTCGGTTCAGCGAGGATGAAAGATGATATCTTCCGCATTATCAACGGCCAATTGGAGACTCACGCAGGGGCACAGGGAACACAGGGGTAAGGCTTCTCCGTGCCCTCTGTGCTCTCCGTGTGGAAAAATCAGGGAGGTGTCCACCGTGTTAACAACAAATCGGGTGCTCACACAGAGGCACAGGGAGCACAGGGGTGAGGTTTCTCCGTGCCCTCCGTCTGGGAAAATTGGAGCAGAATATTGAGGTGGAACAATGTTCAATTTAAAGGAAACCCAAAATCTTAACGCTTATCTCCGGACACTGGCACGTCAATATACTGAGCAACTAAAGAATGCAATGGGAGATCAATTAGTCTCCGTAATACTTTTTGGCTCAGTGGCCAGAGGAGGAGCTGGTTCCTATTCTGATATTGACCTGTTTATTGTGTTGGAAGATGCACCTCGTGGCATGATTCGCCGCCGAGCTTTGCTGGAGCCTGCCCGTCAAGCACTTACCCCAATGATAGAGAAACTCTGGGAAAATGGGATTTATAACGATTTCGTGGAGATTATACGCACCCGGAATGAGGCGCTCTACTTTCATACCGTTTATCTGGATATGACTTTGGAAGCTATTTTTCTTTATGATAAAGAAGGCTTTATGACCGAAGTGTTGGAGCAGTTGCGAAAGCGCCTTCAGGCTCTTGGTGCACAACGAAAGCGCTTAGGCAAAGTATGGTATTGGTATTTAAAGCCTGATTTTCAACCAGGTGAGGTAATTGAACTATGAACAATCATGAAGCTGCCGTATCCATGCTGAGCCGAGCGGAAGCTGTTTTGGATGAAGCGCATTGTCTATTTCGAAAGGGACATTGGAATCTTGTAATACGCCGTTGCCAGCATGCCGAAGTCTCACTGAAAAATGCCCATGAAGTTATCGATATTTGTCAGACCTTGATCAAGGGAGGATGAGCAATGGTATTACCTCGTTACATAGTTTGGAGCACAGATAAAATAGACATGAATGACCCTTTCCAGCGAAAGTGGTTCATTAGACAGGTTTTAATTCATGGCCGTGCAGAGGATATCAAAAAACTGAATTTGAACGAGGTAGAAAAACTTCTGGACGAGTTGAACCTTCCAGAGGACATTTATTGCCTCTGGAAAACATACTTCGAGGCCAGGCGTCATGATTCACGGTAAAGGGATTTTGACACCCTTACAAAATGAAGTATTGCGTATCCTTGGGAATTTGCAGGACATATCTGGCTTTTATTTAACCGGTGGCACGGCACTGGCTGAATTCTATCTGGGGCATCGTCTGTCCTTTGATCTTGATTTTTTCACAACAGAGGAAGGGTTGATTGTGCCTTTTTCCTATCAGGTTGAGAAGACTCTTACAAGTCATGGGTTGCAAGTGCAGGTAATTCGCCGTTTCTCGTCTTATGTGGAGATGACTGTTCACGGGATGGGGGATTCTTTACGGCTTGACCTTGCACTTGATACTCCTTTCCGCTTCGGAGAGCCTCTGCCATCGCCTTATGGCGTGCCTGTGAATGATTTTGAGGACTTAAAAGCTGAGAAGACGCTTGCTTATTACGGACGGGCTGAACCAAGGGATGCCGTAGATCTTTATTTCTTACTACAAAAAGAAAAATTAGATGACCTAATGAAACTTGCTTCGCAAAAGGATTCGGGTTTTGACCCTTACTGGTTCGCCGTCGCACTGCAACATGTGGAGTCGTTTCCTGATGAACTGGAGAAATGGCCTGTGAAAATGCTCATACCATTTGATCCTAA